>NZ_JBHVQB010000002.1:215873-216074 GCF_042887015.1 Paenibacillus sp. NPDC057967 | reverse complement strand
TCGCTCCACGCCGTACCATTCCACGTTTGCTTCTGGAACGTCGCCGTTACGGTATGGCTTCCGACTGTCGAAGGCGTATACGCGGTCGTATACTTGCCGTTATTGTCCTTCGTGAACGTGCCCGTCTTGCCGCTCTCTGTCGAGCTCCAGCTTAATGGCACGTAACGCTCGTCACCGACCAACGTCCCGTCCGCCGATTCG
>NZ_JBHVQB010000002.1:0-215778 GCF_042887015.1 Paenibacillus sp. NPDC057967 | reverse complement strand
ATTGGCGGTCGCCCGCAGCCGTCAGCGTGACCTCTTTGCCCGTCGCTACGCTGCTTGGGCTTGCGCTGACACTGTTGTTGTCGGCTTTCGCTTCCGTCGGCGGTTCCGGTGCGGCTGTCACTGTCACCGTTGCTGTCTTCGTATCTGTCGCTCCGCTAACATCGCTCCACGCCGTACCATTCCATGTTTGCTTCTGGAATGTAGCGGTGACCGTATAGTTTCCAGCGGCCAACGGTGTGTAAGCAGCCGTGTACTTGCCGTTATTGTCCTTCGTGAACGTGCCCGTCTTGCCGCTCTCTGTCGAGCTCCAGCTTACTGGCACGTAACGCTCGTCACCGACCAACGTGCCGTCCGCCGATTGGCGGTCGCCCGCAGCCGTCAGCGTGACCTCTTTGCCCGTCGCTACGCTGCTTGGGCTTGCGCTGACACTGTTGTTGTCGGCTTTCGCTTCCGTTGGTTCAGGTGCGGCTATTACCGTCACCGTTGTCGTCTTCGTATCCGTCTCATCGCCATCCGGTACCCACACCGTACCATCCCAAGATTGTCTCTGGAATAGCGCTGTGATCGTATAGCTTCCAGCTGCCGATGTCAGATAATCGGATGTGTAGTCTCCATTATTATTCTTCGTGAACGTCCCCATCTTACCGCTCTCTGTCGAAGTCCAGCTTACCGGCAAATAGCGCTCATAACCGCTAAATGCGCCTTCCGCCGATTGCCGGTCACCTACAGCCGTCAGAGTGACCGTCGCGCCTGACGTCACACTGCTCGGATTCGCGCTAACACTGTTGTTGCCAGCGTTCGCATCCGGCAATTCTGGTGCGGCCGTTACCGTCACTGTAGTCGTCTTCGTATCCGTCGCTCCACTCACATCGTTCCACGACGTACCGTCCCACGCTTGCATCTGGAATGTCGCCGTAACCGAGTAGGTGCCCGCAGTCACAGGCGTATAATCGGAAGTATAAATGGCATCATCGCCTTTGGCGAACAGTCCTGCCTTGCCGCTCTCCGTCGAGCTCCAGCTTACCGGAACATAACGCTCGTCACCCGCCAATACGCCGTCCGCCGATTGGCGATCGCCTTCAGCCGTCAGTGTGACCTCCGTCCCCGCCGTTACGCTGCTCGGGTTCGCACTGACACTATTGTTGCCAGAGCTGGCTTCCGTCGGTTCCGTCGGGAGCGTTACCGTCACCGTTGTCGTTTTTGTATCTTTTCCGTAATCGTACCATGTGCCTTCAAAAAGCATGTGCTTTTGGAAGGTTGCTGTTACAAGATAACTGCCCGTCGCCGAAGGCGTGTAGTCAGACGTATAGTTACCGTTACTGTCCTTAGTGAATGTTCCCGACTTCCCGCTCTCCTCCGATGTCCAGCTAACTGGTATATACCGATCATCGTTGGTGTTCCCGGTAGTTGCCTCCTGGCGGTCGCCTTCGGCCGTGAGCGTCACTGATCCTCCTAACGAAACTTCGCTCGGACTGGCTGTCAAGCTGTTTTTGTCAGAGTCTGCAAATTGTGGTGGAGGTCTAGTTACTATCAATCTCGGAAGGGGCGACGTTGTCAAGGATGCCTCAATTTCATTGTTCCAAATACCGCCGTGAAACCTTTGCAGCATAAATTTAACATCTATGTCAAAATGCCCTTGATATGTGGGAGTATACTGGGCGGTGTAGCGGCCATCTTCGCCAAGTATGAAGGAACCTGTCTTCCCGGGCTCAGTGGACGTCCATGTCGTTGGTATATAGCGTGTGTCCCAATAATAGTACGTACTGCCCGGAGGACTGTCTCCTTCCGCTGTCAGAGTAACCGTCTCGCCAATTTCAATAGACTCTGAGCTCAAAGTCAGCTTATTTTTGAACTTATCTGCATTGTAAGATTGAACGGTTACACCCAGAAGCTTAGAGGGATTGCGACCATTCGGACGTGGTTGCCATTCTTTCAAATATCCATTGTACTCCCACTCCTTAAACATAACCGTCACAGTAAAAGTTCCGCTGCTTGAAGGTTTGTACACTGAAGTGTATCTGTCGTCGCTATCCAAAACGAAAGAACCTTCCGGATTACCAGGTTCAGACGATATCCATTTATCCGGAATAAATTTCTGATCAAGATGTGATATTCCTTCTGCGAACTGACGGTCTCCTTCAGCAACTAACGTAAAAGATGAGCCGCTGTTTATTGTCGATGAAGGCTCGACCTCAGCTTTTACTTTTGATACATCGGCTAAAGTCGGCCAATTTGAGACTAGAAAACTGGTTGTTTTCATATCAACATCGCCGGTATCTACCCAGTCGCTGCCGTCCCATTCTTGCTTTTTAAAGTAAAAGTTCAAATCATACATTCCTAAAGTGCTGCCAAGTTGAAAATATAATAAAGCACGATTTTCTAAGTTTGACATGCCGCCATTGTTATCAGTCTCCCAATAATCAAAGACATATCTCTCATCTCCGATCACTTCCGGATCACTGTCTTCTCTATCTCCGACTACACTTCCAGTACTTATCCGCATGTAACCCTGCGGGGAATAGGACTGTACTGAAAAGTCTGGATAAATATTGAGGCTAGGATCCGCCAAGGTCGGTGCTGCCGCAGCCATTGCCCTTTGCCCGCCTAAATCAGGAAAAAGCATAGCCAAAATGAGAAATCCCGCCAAAAATCCTTTTAAAACTCTTATTCTCTTTCGAGTCATCTTTTAGTCTCCTTCGTCGTATATTGTGAACTCGAACTGCCGTCTCTTCTATATCTATCATTGGGATTCGACCCTCAATTGATAGGAATCGACATCATTGTACAACACGAGAATAAACATAGAATAAACAAAAGCATCCTTAGTCCTATATGAAATACATCTTATGCCCTGCTTAATGTCGATTTCTGACAAAAGAAGAGCACTTGGCGGTTCGAGCTAAATAAGGAGTTCCAGACATTTTTAATGTAGACTCTATGACGATGCATAACATCGCAATCGGAAAGAAATGCGATATCCAAAAGCATGTTATATTGGGACTATTCTGATGGAAAGGGAGAGGCGAATGGATGACAAACAATTGACCGCCCAATCAGCGATGGAACGTCTGCAACCGTTCATTGGCAAGTGGAAAACGGAAGGCACGATCCAAGCACCGAATGGAACTTCCGTGAAGTTGGATGCCATCGATACTTACGAGTGGCTTCCGGGAGAGTTCTTCCTTATCCACCATGTGGATGGCCGTATGGGAGAAGACGAAGTGAAAGCAATAGAAATGATCGGTTTTCACGAAGAAGACGGCATGTATGTGACGACGTCATACGACAATCGCGGGGAAGTCGCCAATTACAAGGCACAGCTGCATGAACGCGAATGGACCATAATCGGATCGACCGAACGTTTCCGAGGTAGTTTTGGGGAAGATGGACGGACATTGGCGGGCGTTTGGGAACTTGCGCAAGAAGGTGCCGAGTGGAAAAAGTGGATGAATATTCTGTTGACGAAATACTAAGCGGCTCGCTATTCAAACAGTCTATGGGATACTAGGTCAGATACAAATGCCGCCGTCAACTAATAGATGACAGCGGCATTTCGAATTGCAGCGTATGAAAGTTTTGCCCATAAATGCTTCCGCAGGTCCTGATTTCTTCACGCAAACAAATCGTTGTTAACATCGTTTTCTAAGTTCTAGCTCAAAATGTCCTCCAAGCACATAAACCTTCTACAAGTATTTCGCTCATTGGAGTTTCTTTGATTCCCCAATGCCCAGCAAGCTATCCACGACAAAGTCAAGCTGCTTTTCTAACGAAAAGATATCATTGTAGAAAAACAAGCCAAAGCTCATATCAATAAGCCGCCCTTCCTTCACTGCCGGAATGTTATTCCAAATGGGGTTATCTGATAAATCCGCCATTCCTTCAAAGGCAGAGCGGAACACATAATCACCAGCATACTGAGGCAACACTTCATAGGAGACATCCATGCTAGTTGCATCATTCTTGGAATTGTCTATTTCCTGCTGCACGATCTCAGGTGCTTTCAGCCCCAAATATTGATAAATGATCTGCGACCCCCGTCCATAGCCCATCCCCACCATTACGGCCATAGAACCTTTGTTGCTTTCCATAATTGTGACGGTTTTATCCAAGATACCGGCTTGCTGCAGCTTCTGCTTGCTTAGCTCCACCTTCTCATAAAGGTTATCCATAAGCCCTTTAGCCTGATCTTCTTTGCCAAATATTTCTCCGAGAATTTCCATACGTTCTTCCACGGGCAAGTCATAGGGTATGTAAATAGTAGGGGCAATTTTATTCAGATTGTTGTAAATTTCATCCGTTGTAACAATAATGAGATCTGGGTCAAGGGCAATCACCGCTTCTGGACTCGGTTGGCCATCCCCCAAAGTGGTGATACCATCCAATTCGCTAGCGATTGCAGCATCATCCCCTCCCACCAGAGTAGAGATACCAACGGGCTTTATTCCTAAAGCAAGAAGATCGCCCATCAAATACAGGACAACGACCCGCTGCGGATTAACAGGTACCTCCACCTCTCCTTTTAAGGTGTTCACCATTCTCGTTTGCTGTGTCACAACCTCGGTCCCTGTAGCTTCAGCATTCGATATTGTCCGAGTCGTGTCTGCCGTGCTCGCCGCCGCTCCATTATTCACAGGCGCATTCGATGTACACGCCGATAACAACAACATCAAGCTCATGGCAGCCGCCAATATCATTTCCCTGTTTCTTTTCTTTCCAAACATCAATAACTCCTCATTTCTGCTAGATTCGACTAATTGATTTAGTCTCCTCTCACTGTAATGATATTGGTAATCATTATCAATATCATTAACGTCCATATTCGTTATCATTTTTGTCCGGTACTCATGCGGTGTCATATGATTGTATTTTTTAAACATACGGATTAAATTCAGTCCATCCACAAAACCGCACCCAGCAGCAATTTCCTGAATAGTAGCATTCGTGTATTGCAAATGCCGCTTAGCAGCATCCAACCTTATCTCATTCAAATACTCCTGAATACTTTTATCCTCACGTTTTTTAAAAAGCCTAACTAACTGGCTTCTGCTAATAGGCAGCATTTCAATAAGTTGTTGAATGGACACAGGTTCGCTATAGTGTTGTTCCAAATATTGCTTGACCAAAACAACATAATCAGGCTGGAAATAGAGAGTATCTCCCTTCTCCAGCTCATTGTAAATCTCATAGACAATCTGATACAGAACGATCTTTGAATAAAACTGGTTCAACACGGATTCACGATTCCAGCGGTCTTTCATAATCAAAAACTTCTCCATCAAAAAAATAGGATTCCCTGGTGAAAAGCCATACACTTGGATAAACGGATTTATCTGTTCTAGCAAGCGATACATTTCTCTTTTGTAAAATGGCGGCGTTTCTGCTCTATACAGCACCATGTAAGTGTCGAGACTTTTGCCTGTAGGATGAATCGATAATTCTGTCCCTTTCCCTCCATGAAAAATACCAAACCGATCGGATTGATATAATGTGTGATCCAGTTTTACGTTAGCCGTTCCACCACAGGTATACACCAGCATACTAGTCGGCATCCTGTAATTTTGGATCGGCTTGTCCGGATCTATCAACTTGTAACGAACATCTATTAATGAAATGGATGAGCCTGCCCATAGCCGAACAGCTATATCAATCATTTCTTTTGTAAAGTGGTTAGTGAAATTCATATCCTCTGACATCTACCTTCACTCCTTCAATCCATACCCTAATTGTATGGTAATCTAAATGATAATGATTATCAAATCCGAAGTGATTTTTTCCTAGTCAACTTCTGCTATACAGCCTATCCTTCATCATCCGTAAAGGCATCCTGTGCCATTCTTTCGATTTATTTGGCTTCAAAAAAACACAAAAGCACGAGTTCTAATACGCTCATGCTAATCATAAGTCAGTCAAAAAGAGAACGCCCAATTTAGGACGTTCTCTTTAATATCAAGCATGAAATAGTCTATTTTCTAGTAATAATCCCAAAATTTAAAACCCGTTGCATTTCCGCTCCCAATAAATAAAAAAACCCTCTCGTTCAAGAGAGGGCAATCAATCCGCATTAACTTCAAATTAACCTAAGAATGCAATAGATTGTTTCGTTTTCCTTGCAAATGAAATGGGATTATCGATCGACTCCCAATGGATATACATAATACGCGGGTTCTCAAACAGCCAATGGTTATGGACTGCTGTTACTTTGATCCCATGCTTACGAAGGTTTGACAGCAATTGATTAACTTGACTCTGTAAGAGGGCCGTTTCCCCTAAACAGAGCGCGCGGCCCGAACTGTCCAGCGATTCAAACGAAAACAACTGATAAAAAACGACTGGCGATGTGGTGCGTCTCCCTAATATTTTTGCCTTAAATACTCTATTTCTAGAAACAAAACAAACTGGACCTTTTGTAATTTCATGTTCTGTTCCGCCTAAAATGGTTGAGAATTGGTTGCATAGCCTTCTAAAACGAGGACTTGCTTTCACTTGAGCTGCCACAAGATATCATCCTTTCGTAATATGATGAATATAGTTTCATCGCTAAGCCGCATTAACCCAAGAATGCAATGGATTCCTTGGATTTTTTAGCAAACACAATCGGATTCTCAATGGCTTCCCAGTGCACATACATTAAACGAGGAGTCTCATTCAGCCAGTGGTTGTGAAGCGCCGTCACTTTTATTCCACGTTTACGAAGATTGGACAACAATCGATTAACTTGATTTTGGTGTACAGCCGTCTCGCCCAAACAAAGTGCCCGACCCGACTTATCAAGCGACTCGAACGAAAACATTTGCATTTGAACCAAAGGGGAGCGCGTTCTTTTTCTCAGGATCGTCGCTCTTAAGTTTGTCATTCGCATGACAAAACAAACTGGGCCTTCCTCAACTTCCGATTCACCGCCCAGAATTCTTCCGAATTGGGTACAAAGTCTTTTAAATCGAGGACTAACGCTCGCCTTTGCCGCCATATAAAGCCTCCTCAAATTATTTTTCGGGATAGCTTATGATCAAAGCGGCAAAGGTGTATGGGTAAAACACCACGGTACAAGTATCAGATGTAACTTTAGGCCAATCACGCTATTAGCCCCGTATAGTCCGCGCAGGTCTCCCCCAAAAAGAAAAAGCCGAGCAAAAATCAGGAAAAACCTGAATTTCATCGGCTTTGCAGTAGAGCTATTCTCGGTCTAAACAACTAAATTTATCATACGCTGTTAATGATAACGACAACCGGGAGGGTATATAGTTGAAAAAAGTTAAAGTCCGTCTACGTCCTATTGTTAACAGGATCAATATGCCAACGGTTATAAAAACAACTATCTTTCCAGGGGACTCGGTCGAAAGCATCATTGTTGCAACCCAGGTCGGAGAGATCTTCTACATGAGACACGGAGTGATCGGGACATTTGCAGATATACGTCAACAAGTCTTAAAACTAGGCGGCACCAGTGGCGGATACGACGAACGCGGACTGTTAGGTCTAGCTTTTCATCCCCAGTTTTACTATAACGGTTTGTTCTACCTCCATTACTCAGTAGCTGGAACCCAAGGTCCAGCAGCTTTTTCCGAATCTTTTAAACCTAATCCGTGCGATCCTGGCACTTTAAACCTACAGTGGACAGATAGGGAGCAACAATACGACCATATCGATACCGTCGAAGAATGGATTCTTCCATTGAACGGGCAACCTCAAATGCGGCGTACACTACTCCATATAAGAAGGCCCTTTTTAAATCATAATGGTGTCAACAGCTTAAACTTTTCACCTGAAACAGGAAGACTTGTTTTAACGACCGGAGATGGCGGATCAGCCTATGACCCTTTTAATTTAAGCCAAAATATGATGGAGATCGCAGGTAAAATCATTGAAATTGATGTAGCCATGCATGCATTTACTGAACCTCCGCCCGTCGTTACACGGTTTAATGAGCTGCCCGTGCCTATTCAGGAGACGCTTACGGTCATCGCCAAAGGAGTACGAAATATACCGGGCATTTCCTATCAAAGGTTCAATAATAAGTATGTGAAATACGCAGGAAATGTCGGACAGGAACTGATAGAATCCGTCTTTTCATTCGTTCATTATCAACCGATCCCGGTTACTCAAATTGTTCAAGCTTCTATCATGGGTTCTGAGCTTGACCAAGAGGAATGTATCAACCTTGGGTGGCGAGGGTGGGAAGGCGTTTTGCCTACTTCCGTGCCAAGAGACTGTCCCGCAAACGCGATGTTGAATGAGAAAAACATTGCCTATTACGATGAAGCCTTAAAAACTTCAGTGCTGCGTCTACAGCCTTTAACCAGTTATTATCATGAAGATCCGCGCCCCGACAAGTTTGGAGGAATCGCTCTAACAGGCGTTCAAGCCTATAGCGGGAATGAAATCCCCGATTTAAGGGGGAGTGTCGTGTTTACCGACCTTGCCCGGAAACAAGCAATTTCTCCTGCTAGAGGAGTTTTGGCGTATACCAAGGTCAAAGCGGGTTGCAGTCCAAATGATTACTCTGTGATTGAAACCGATTATAACTTCGGCTCACAAGCTGCTTATTATGTTGGACTAGGAGCCAATCTGAATCAAACTCGGCTATACTTAGGGGTTTATGGCTCTATGAAAGTGGCTGATTCTAACCTGGGCAATGTATTCGAGATTGTTCCATGGGGGTCATAAAGAGTGCTTGTCTAAACTTAAAAAATACCCTCTCGTTCAAGAGAATGGTATTATCCCTTTTGATTCGGTAATGGGTAGAATGACCAACTTAGCGCTTAAGCCTCCAATTTCTGCAAGCGCAAATAATTGCCCACCATAGCCAAACGCCACGGTACTATCATGCCGAACGAAAGCAGGTAGAAAATCGTGCCAATCTGTACGATCGGATTGGACCGTGTCGTTGTTACCTCCATACCCTCCATATTGGAAAGGTGAGTCTAAACAAACAAGGAACCCCTGCCCGTATTTGGGCAGTTGGTTCCTCTTGTATATCATCTCATTTTTACATTCCAAATCATTTTAGTTTCAATCCATGTTTCCGAAAATGAACAGGATTCAGATTTACCTGCTGTCAAAGGTCTACTTCTAATTTCACTTGGGGACAATGCTTGTGTATTTCTTTTAAAAATGCCCCTCTGTCTGCAGGCGAGATTTTTACTTCTCCATTTTTATGGAATATCGTAATGGCGTCCCGCGAGCTTAAAATGCGAAATCCCGTCCATAACTCAACGGATTTTTGCACTTTTATAATCGAAGTGTATGGAATAACGCTTTTTATAAAGGCAGTTCGCACAACCAATGCTTCTTTTTCAAACAGATAACGGATTCCGAAATATATGCCTAAGATTACCGGTATTAGTACTATTCCAAAAAGGGATATAAGAGAATGTACAATTGAAAATTGACCGCTCTCCAAAATCTTGAGTATGGGAAGGACAACAATTGGAGCTAGAATCAATACCATCAACGTCAACAATATGTTATATGAAATATCGCGCTTGCTCTTGAAGATAATAAAAATCACTCCTCTGTAATGAAGCACGTTCAATTATAAACCGGAATTGAAGTAGGCGTTTGGAAAAAGATTGTTATAATCGACCGCCATTTTAAACTTTGTAACTACAGAGCGGTTACAATATTCTTAATAAATATCTCGTTACTCAGGTTACCGCGAGGTTCACCTATACTGTTTACAGCCCCATGAGTCTTCTGTACGGCTGCCGCATAAAAATAAACGGCTCCGCCCACCACGTATACAAGACCAGCCGCAACCTGAGCGACCACACCGGCATAAAATAAAGCTACGAGTCCCACCACTAGACATTGACCAGTTGCCGATCCTGGTTCAAATTCCGCTAGGTCTACCTGCAAGTTCATTTCTTTATAAATAGAGATCAGCAATTCTCCCCCTCTTTCGAAGGCCATTTGAATTTGCAGCGGGTTTTTGGACTCTATTGCACTTTTAAAATACGAGAAAAATTGAGCGTCTTGCGTTTTCACCTTGTTTATTACATCTTTTGCCGCTAACAGCGCCTCAGGCGTATTTGCAGCGGCAAGCAACTCTTTGGAATACAATGTTGGCGAAAGCCTCTTTGCAACCTCACCTTGAGCGAAAAACAACCCTGCAAAAAGCTGCTCACCAGTGAAAATAGCAAGTTTCCCATTTGCTACTGCAGTCGAGTTTCCTTGCAAACTAAAGCCAGTACCAATTACCAGCGCAAGGAAGAAAATCAACATTTTCTTCATGGGTTTATTATCCTTCCTTTTCTTTGATTTATTTTGGCTGTCGATTATAACTATTAATATAAGCTACAATTCACTAGATTGTTCTATGACCGCCACTTTGTTGTTGAATGTAGCCGCTTTCACCCTTTTTCGAAAAAATGAAAAAGTTCGTTCGCTTGGATAAAAGGAAATGATTAGACCAGCGCACATAATAAGCGAGAAGCTGTAAAGTCCCATTATTACGGCAATGCCGATATGTAAAGAAAACCCTGAAAAAAGTAAAAGTAACTTGTATTTCTTATTCGCTATAATTCCCGCGCCCAGCAGTAACTCCAGCACAATAGTTCCCCAGGTAGGAAGAACGACTAATGACGAGTTCAGAATTGGATCAAATATTCTTTTCAAAAATGGGTTTAACCCAAGCATCGGATCATTGAAATAATAATATAGCGCTGTTCCGTCAATCCATTCTGGATTTTTCACTTTTGCAATAGCCGCTTGCATATAAATGATTGACATTTGAATCCTGATTGCAATAAGAAATACACTTGCTATTATTGTGGCTTGGATTTTCAAAGGCCTTTCTGGAACGGTTGCAGGCAACCAGTGCCATCTTCTTCCATCCAATAGAGTTACAGGTATTAGCAACAGTGTAAGAACAACCGCTACTTGTTCCCCGCCATCAAGGGTTACAGCCGTATTCTGGATGGATGATGCGATCCACCAATGTATCACCCCGGTAAATCTGGGACGCCATCCGGAGGCAATTATTAATAATAACAAAATTAAGATCCACTTCATTACATTCAATGAAGAGTAATCGTTCGGAGCCAAACAAAAAAAGCTAATCTTATATAAGGAGCAAGTCGGAAATTCCGCCACTCCGGCAACCGGTTTGAAAAAGGTAGATACTTCATTCATTAACAGAGTAAACATGGTAGATAAGGCAATTAACGATCGAGCCAATCCATAGACATTTGTCCACGGCTTTTTGGCCTTTGCCCAGTCGTATGCAAAATTGTTTAATTTATTGAGCAACTCGATACCACCTTTACATACCTTGACGGCATTTCTTCGGGAGTTAATATGTCAGCCCAAGCCCAAGGGACTACTTCTCTCATAGCTAAAGTGAATTCACCACAAAAGGCCGGATTGGGTGTTGTGTTTTGTATAGTTAAATGGACATCCGCGTTTTTGGTGCAAGTAGCCAAATCTGTCTCGCATACTTCCCACAATCCCTCTGGTACATTTGAATAAAGTAAGCCAAGTTCAATTCCCTGAGTTCTCCCATACCTTTTTAAACCCAAGGCATTACTCCAGGTGTTATTAGGCCAATTAGGCGCGAGTCGATAGGTAGAATCAAGCATAACAATGACTTCATCCCGAGGATTCTTGCTAAAAAAACCCCATCCTTGCGGAAATGCTTTAAACACAGCCGATATTTTCATATTTTCCAATGGGTTTACCGGAAGGGCATTTTGCAAGCCATAAAAGAATAGTGTGATTACCAAAGTAAATGAGCCTATTAGCGTCAATGCATATGAGTAGGAGCTTCTCATCCAAATCCTCCTATATATTAATAAACAAATTCCACTTCATAAAATTCAACACTTTATTTAATTGAAAAATATTTTTACACAAATATAACCTGACAGTTTTTTGAATACGCAAAATCCCTTAACCACACTTTTATTTACATTTTATCCTAAATAACATTTCAATTACCATGTATAATTTTTGCATAAGATATTGATTTTGGCACCGAAAAATTGATTCGTATTTTCCGCAAAACTTTGCGCGCTCGCATTTCATTACTGCTATAAGATCAGATGCCTTGCGGGATAAATGAACCGAGATCGGCGCCTAGCTCCTCAGCCAGCTTCATGTGCAGCGTCCGGTAGGCGCGAAAGAAGTTGCAGATGGCGAGAAGGCGAATATCGTCGTTCGTCGATTTCAGATAACGGTTACTCAAGTTGTTCAAACTTCTATGATGGGTTCTGAGCTTGACCAAGAAGGATTTACCAACTTTGACTGGCGAGGGTGGGAAGGCGTTTTGCCTACTTCCGTGCCAAGAGACTGTCCCGCAAACGCGATGTTGAATGAGAAAAACATTGCCTATTACGATGAAGCCTTAAAAACTTCAGTGCTGCGTCTACAGCCTTTAACCAGTTATTATCATGAAGATCCGCGCCCCGACAAGTTTGGAGGAATCGCTCTAACAGGCGTTCAAGCCTATAGCGGGAATGAAATCCCCGATTTAAGGGGGAGTGTCGTGTTTACCGACCTTGCCCGGAAACAAGCAATTTCTCCTGCTAGAGGAGTTTTGGCGTATACCAAGGTCAAAGCGGGTTGCAGTCCAAATGATTACTCTGTGATTGAAACCGATTATAACTTCGGCTCACAAGCTGCTTATTATGTTGGACTAGGAGCCAATCTGAATCAAACCCGGCTGTATTTAGGGGTTTACGACTCTATGAAAGTGGCTGATTCTAACCTGGGCACTGTATTCGAGATTGTTCCATGGGGGTCATAAAGAGTGCTTATCTGAACTTAAAAAGCCCGGGCAGTGTTTCTGCTCGGGCTTTCGTCCTTTATTTATATTTGATTGGCTACGCCCCATTTGCACATTTCCTCTAATATTGGCATTAAGCTCTTTCCTTTTGGCGTTAAAGAGTATTCAACTTTTGGAGGAATTTGAGGGTATTCTTCTCTATGAATAATTCCAGAGTTCTCTAGTTCGCTTAACTGTGAACTTAGCATTTTGTGAGTGATAGCAGGAATTTTCCGCTTTAGCTCTCCATAACGCAAAATCTTATCGGAAGATAATTCATACATGATTTTCATTCTCCACTTGCCACCGATTAACGATAATGTGAAGTCAAATGGCCTTTGTTTGTTATGCTCCATAATATTATCACTTAAATCCGGCAATACCATTACTCTCCTTCAAGTAAGTATCTATCAAAAAAGTGCATACTAGTTTTATTTGTATTCGAGTTTATAATTTGAGAGGGATTGATAAGTATTTCAGAAGACTTTAATAGTACCATTATAGAATCGACTTATGACTTAATCAATTATAGTTGGAGGGGATGCAGCGTTGTCTACAGAACGAAAACTCACATTTCATACAACTGATTTGAGAGAGGATGAGATGTATAAATTGTTAACTGGCTCTGTGATTCCCAGACCGATTGCATGGGTTTCATCTAAAAGTAAGGATGGTATTTTAAATTTAGCGCCATTCAGCTTTTTTACGGTAGCTTCTAGAAATCCGCCTACTCTATTGATCTCGATAGGACCAGGCGTGAATGAACGAATGGGAAGCATTAAGGATACGTTAACTAATATTCGTGAAGTGAAGAAATATATCATTAATATGGTACCGGAGTCGCTTGGGGAAGCGATGTATCGTTCATCGGCTAATGTAGAACCGGAGAAAAATGAGTTTGAGCTTGCAGGAGTGACTGTCCAGAATGGTAAACTTTTGAATGTGCCAGCAGTGCTAGAAGCGCCGATCTCCATAGAACTTAAGTTAGACCAGATCATTCCTGTCGGTGTAGATCATCTAGTACTTGGAAAAGTTGAATGCGTCCAAATCGATGAAGCATTTTATGCAGGAAACTATAAAATAGCTACTGATAAGTGGAAGCCGCTTGCTAGTCTAGCAGGGGACTTTGCCGGACTAACGCCTTCATTTGCATATGAGTGAAAGGTACATCAATCATTTTGCTAGCAGCGATGGTTCTATTTTGTAGAACTAAAACCTAAAGAAGAGCCTATGCGCTGACAGCACGCACTTAGGCTCTTTCATCTTTAATGGAAGGTAAATGCAGCCCCGTTAAATTACTTCTTTACTAATAACACACAGCACTCCACATGCACCGATTGCCAGTCGGGTTCTCGCTCTGCCATGTTCGAGGACGAGCTTGCAGTGACGGCTAAAGCTTCAATTTCTTAGCAAAAAACTTTAAGGATTTATCAGTACAGGTTATTGATAATTCCGCTAACATCCGTTTTTTTGCATCCTCAATAGACACATAGTCCTGAGTCCCTTTCACCGAGTTTAACCATAAATCCGATGGCTGGTAACACATGCTGCTCCAACCAGAATCACTTTCACTTTGCTTTGCTGCACCAGTGATGACTACATCGCCATAATTTTGAAGTTCAACAAGTGATTTTTCATACTCTTTTTTGTCCTCTTTTGCATTTAACCCTGCTTCTTTCCGTAAATTCCGTGAATCAATGTTTCCATACTCCATCAAGACTTTATAGAGATGAAAAGCCGTTCTGGAAATATGACCATCATTATATCTTTCTTCAACCGTTTTGTTCAATGTAAGAATAGTTTTGAATAAGGGAAATAAATCTTTATGAATAAAACATGCCTTATCACCGAAAAATTTTCCATAAGCTGCAACATCGTCTTGAACGATCATAACACGCCATTGCCAAGGGTCGGTATCGGTTCCTGTGTGCCAATGATCATTTGCCGTCACACCTGTTAGTGACGGGTATTCAGGAACAAAGCCTGAAAAGGGTAGAATCTTATAATTCTCAACCAATTCTACAAATTCCCTATAATTTAAAACTTCCATAGTCTGCAACACCTTTTATTCTATTGGAATTTCGTGATACAACTCGATTAAGTTTCCTGCGGGATCTCTGAAATTAACGCTTCATATCCCATATTGTCTAGAAATCGGCTCCGACATAAAGTTGACTTTTTCCTTCAGTTCAAGAAATGCCTTGTCTACATCATTCACCTGACCTTAATCATTATTACAATTCAGTACTTAACTCATTCGATATATATAGGTTTTTCCCTCTTTTTGGTTTTGTTACAAACCTGCTATACTGTGGATGCTCAAAAGAGATGTTCTATTCGATGCTGCATGCCTTGAGTAAGGAAGAGATATCTCTCGGAGAAGATGTCGTGTTTCTGAAAAATACGAAAAGAGGCTGATCCTCACGGACAACCTCTTTTCTTCATCACAGACCCAAGGGATCGAACCCTCTGAACCTTTGACTGCCAGTCAGGCACTCTCACAGCTGCGCTAAGTCTTCTACTAACTACACTCCAAATACATCGTGACCTTACCATGTTTGAGCATTACTGTCACATCTCAATCTGTTTGTTACGAACCATCAATATTAGGCACTCCACATGTGATGTCTGCGGAAACATATCCACCGGCTGAACCCATTCCAGCATGTATCCGCTATCCAGAAGCACCTTGCAGTCCTTTGCAAGCGTTGAAGGATTGCATGACACATACACGAGCCGTTTCGGCTGCGCTTTCGCAATCGCCTGCAAGAGCGGCAGCTCGCAGCCTGTGCGCGGCGGGTCTACGACGACGACATCCGGGCGGACGCCTTGGGCGACCCATTGCGGGAGCAGCTCTTCGGCACGCCCCTCGAAGAAACGTGCGTTGTCGATGCCGCTTGCACGGGCATTATCCCGCGCATCCCCAACGGCCTCCGGGATAACTTCAATACCGCGTACCTCGCGCGCATCCTTCGCCAGCCACATGCCGATCGTGCCTGTGCCACAGTACGCATCGACGACCATTTCCTTGCCTGTCAGTGCAGCTGCTTCCTTCGCCGCGTCATACAGCTTCACCGTCTGATCCGGATTGAGCTGGAAGAATGCTCGCGGCGACAACGCGAACCTCACATCGCCAAGCGTCTCGTTCAGACGCTCGTCTCCCCATAGCACCGTCGTTCGCTCGCCAAAGATAAGCGGCGACTTGCCTTTATTCACATTCTGCGCGATCGTCTTCACCATCGGCAGCTTCTCGCGAATGCGCTGAACAAGCCTTCTGGCATCAGGGAGGCGGTCCACCGATGTAATCAGGGTCAGCTGAACATGCTCGGAAGCCCGTCCTACCCGTGCCACAATCGTCCGCACCGCTCCCTCACGGGTCCGCTCATTATAGATAGGGATATCCAGCTCGCCAAGTACCGCCTTCGTTCCCTCAATGACTTCATTCACAATAGGGTCCTGCACTTCACAGCCGCTAATATCGACCAATCGATGCGAGCCGGCTGCATACAAGCCGGTCACAATCTCTCCGCCTTGCCGTCCCGCCTGCAGTTGCGCCTTGTTACGATAACCCCAAGGGTTGTCCATGCCCAGAATCGACCGCATGGGAAGCGAAACGATGCCGGCATAGCGCTGGAACGCTTCCCGCACAATCTCTTCCTTAGCCGTAAGCTGCGCCTCGTACGTCATATGCTGAAGCTGGCATCCGCCGCATTCCTCATAAACCGGACATGGGGGCTGCTGGCGATACGGCGACTTCTTCTCAATCTCCGTCACCGAAGCTTGAATATAGCCGCGCTCCGCCTTCGTCACCTGCGCTTTCACCACTTCGCCGGCCAGCGCTCCTTCGATGAAGACCGCCTTCCGCTTGTAATAGCCGACGCCCTCGCCATTAATGCCGATGCGCTTGATCGTAACGACAATACGATCTCCCGCTTTCACCTCTTCGGCAGACGAATGAGCGTTTAGAGAAGGAGCAGATTTTGTTTTGCTGCCGCTATGCCCCTCATGAAACATACGCTTTCCTTTGACTCCCGCATCTTTCCGTTGTCTCTCGCCTCTATTGCGATCCGCTCTCTTGTCTTCCATTCGTGCCATGATGAATTCGCTCCGTTTCCACACTTGGTACATCCACTATACCATAGCGTAACCCCAATCCCAACGGTAGCATCAGCCAGTTTTCTTGCATCCAACCCTCAACCAAGCTATGTTATGATTAGAGGAACAGATGAACGAGGAGGCCAAGCAACAATGTTTCAACGCAAGAAAAAAGCAGCATCCGGCACGGCGTCTTCCAGCAAGCGCGGACTGTACATGACGCGAATATTTAATGTGCCTAAGGAAGAGCTGTTCGAGCTGTTCACCCAAGGCGAACATATGAAAAATTGGTGGGGGCCGCGAGGATACGAAATGACCATCCTCTCTCAAGAGCTCGTTCCCGGCGGGATCATTCATTATAAGCAGCAATCCCCTGAAGGCAATGTCATGTGGGGCAAATTTGCGTACCGGGAAATCGCGGGGCCTGACAAGTTTGTCTATGCGAATTCTTTTGCAGACGAGAACGGCAAAACGGTCCGAGCCTACTTCAGCAAGGATTGGCCGCTGGAGATTCTGAACACAGTAACCTTCGAAGAGCAAGAGGAGGGGACCACAAAGCTGACCCTGCACGGCCTGCCCGAGGATGCCAAGAAAGCTGAGATGCGCGTATTCGAAGCGCTTCGTGACCATCTAAGGCAAGGCTTCGCCGAGACTTTCGACCTGCTGGACGAATATATTCAGAACCGGTCCAAATAGTGAAAGGCGCTGGCCGCTGGAAGGGAGCTTATCCCTTCACAGCGCCTGCGCCTTTTTTCTAACCAACCACTATTCTTCCATTACATATGCGATTAGCAAAGCAGCCGTATTCACGA
This sequence comes from Paenibacillus sp. NPDC057967, assembly GCF_042887015.1. Classification (NCBI taxonomy): domain Bacteria; kingdom Bacillati; phylum Bacillota; class Bacilli; order Caryophanales; family Paenibacillaceae; genus Paenibacillus; species Paenibacillus sp. NPDC057967. The sequence continues at coordinate 198,111 of NZ_JBHVQB010000002.1, read as the reverse complement.
CCGCTTCCTCATGCGTGCGCTCCATGCCGTGAGAAGCATGTACTCCCGGACCCATCAATGCAGCACGAATGTTGCTTCCACCTCTTAAGGCTGCCGATGCATCCGAGCCATAATGAGGATAAATATCCACCGCATGAGGAATGTCTTCCCGCTTCGCCAATTCAATAAGACGCGTCGTCATGCCGTAATCGTATGGACCTGAGGAGTCCTTCGCGCAGATAGACACATCCTTCTCCGTTGCTGACAGATCGTCACCAAGCGCCCCCATATCCAGGGCAAGCAGCTCCGTAATATCCGGCGGAATGTAGGCACAGCCATGTCCAACCTCTTCATAAGTGGAGATCAGCAGTTTTACGGTATAAGCAGGCGACTTCCCCTCCCTCTTCACCCATTCCAGGAATCCCAGCAGCGCCGCTACGCTTGCCTTGTCATCCAGATGGCGGGACTTAATCCAGCCATTCGGCAATATCCGGGTCCGAGGATCCCACGAGATAAAGTCACCAACAGAAATGCCCAGCTTCAGCGTATCTTCTTTGGACGCAACAGATTCGTCAATACGAATCTCCATATTCGCTTCTTCCCGCTTCATATCGCGGGCGTCGCTGTACACATGCACCGAAGGCTTGGTCGTCAGCACCGTTCCTTCATATTGGCGCCCGTCTCTCGTATGAATGGTGCAATATTCGCCTTCCACCGTTCCCATCGCATAACCGCCGACCGGAGTGAACCGGATCATACCATTCGACTTAATCGAACGGACCATAGCCCCTAGCGTATCCACATGCGCGGACACTCCGATGACTTTATCCGTACGCTTGCCCGGAATCGTAATGATGCCCGTTCCTTTCGGTGTCTGCTCCATCGTGTAGCCTAAGCTCTCCACTTCTTTGCGCAATTCATCCATAATCGCCATGCAATAGCCGCTGGGACTTGGAATGCTCAGAAGCCGGTTTAATTGACGAATCATATAGTCCCGATTAAGCTCGGGTTTTAATGCGTTAGACATGATGCTGCACTCCTTTCCTGTAGCTCAAAACCATCATTTTTGATCTTTTCATCTTACCACATCTTCCGAATTGGAAACCAAACTCCTTGCCTGGCCTGCCCTCACAGCCTTCAACCGCCCAAAAACACAATTGATTTCTATCAGAAATCATTCCATATTGACAAAAATAAAATCATTCATTAATCCTATGTATATTTTGTAAAAATTTACCCCTTACATACCACGAATTTACCCCTTCCGCTTGTTCATACTTCGAATCATGATAGGAGTAGCTACACCGCATCTCCACTAAAACTAGGGGCTGGAAGGAGGGGCGAAGCAAGCATCCAATGAACCATTAGCGGGCTGAATGTACTTGCTAGCCAGAGTGATTTTTTCAGAAAAAGAAAACGCTATCACAAATCGCTCCCCATTCAAAACGGACAAGCTTTATCTTCAGTCCAACTTGTGCAATACCGGTACATGATTCCCAACATGCGACTCGATCGCAGCATGTACAACATTGGCTAGCACACACCATGAGTTTCTTCCGCACACGCAAAATTCCCTATTAAACATCGAATGAAACATCGAATCCGACATCATGAAGCAACCCTCATCAGTTCCGCCGCAACACCTGCCAGCGGCTGACACGTCATGCCGCGAGGACAGACTATTACAATGAGGTGATATGGTGTATTTTGCTGCACGCAAAAAAGAACTTAAGCTACTATTTATTGTTTTCTTGGCTCTAGCAATCATGCTGAGCCCTCTGTTGCAATCCGTCTCTTACGCCGAGGAAGCCGCCGCGCCGGAAGAAGTCACGCAAGAGCAGCAACAGTCTGAAGGCGAACCATCCGGTGAAGCAGCTACAGAAGAAGAGGCAGAAGAAGAGACAGCAGCAGCGGACGAGAGCGCGCCGCCTACAGTACCACAGAACTTGTCTGTAGTTGATGGCTCCGTAACGGCTACTACAGCAACCCTCAAGTGGGAAACTGCCGATGGGCTGGCTGACGCGGATATCTGGTATTTTGTAAAAGAAGAAACAAAGGATGAAGATATCAATAACTATCTGGCTTCCGGTAAAGATGGAAGCGTTTCTCTAACCAACTTGCAACCAAATACGACTTATAAATTATATTCCACTTGGTATAAGAGACCTTTCACCCGTGTAGAACGAAGTAATTTTGTTGAGTTTAAAACGTTGGACGGTACACCTACAGGCTCTACCGGTACTGCAGGAGCAACAAACTTGCGTGCCGTGGAAGTGACTCATAACACAGCAAAAATCGAATTCGACCCTGCCCATAAGACAGACCACTACTGGATCTGGGCCGATCCGCCAATTGCAGGTCAAGACCCGTATAGCGGATTTACACAAGTAGGAGGTAGCGTAGTTGGCGGTCTCAAGCCGGAAACAACTTACTCCTGGATTATTGGCCCTAACGGAGTCCAATATGCCAGCTTGAAGCCGGAACAAAAGAGTAACCGAATTACCTTTACTACACTGGCGGATGCCAGCGAATACGAGCCGGCTCCGCTTACGCCGCCTCAAAACCTTCATATTAAAAGCATTGTAGAAAATAAAGTAACACTAAGCTGGACAGTTAGCCCAGGCGCCAATGGATATGACCTTTATGTCAATGGCGGCTGGGGCGGCGGAAAATATGACGGAACCGATGTGATGGAAATCACCTATACCGTACCAAACACGACAGCAGGCACCCTCTACAAATTTATGGTCGGCGCTCAAGCAGCTGCGGCTGGAGGACCTACTGAAACTTCTGAGAAAAGTAATATCGTTTCTTTGAAATGGGGACAGCTCGATGCTCCTCAAGGGCTTCAGGTTATTACATCGAACAGCACTACTGCAGCGCTCGGATGGGCGCCTGTAGCCGGAGCTGCCAGCTATGAGATCTACCAAGACGGAAAACTTGTTGGAACTAGCGATACAAGCCGTTATTCCGCTTCTGGCCTGAAAGAAGGCCAAACGTATAGCTTTACGATTAAAGCCAAGAACAGTCTGTGGACCTCAGAATCCAGCAGCACTGCAATTGTGGTTCCTGGAAGCAACTATACTAACGTAACGTACTACATTTCCTGGGCGGCTTATACAAGCGCAGATTCAAGAAACTTCCAGCCAGAAGACATGGACGTTTCGCAGGTTACGCACATTAACTACGCCTTCGCGGATATTTGTTGGAAAAAAGTTGGATCTAACGGCAGAGACTGCCAGGTGGACAAGTCTGAAGATGCCGAGGAACTTCCTTACGACATCCCGCTTCAAGACCGTTATGTACATGACGGCGAAATGATTGTCGGAGATAAAATGGTGGATATTCAAAACTTCAATAAATTTGCTGCCATTAAAGAAGAGAACCCTCATCTGAAATTGCTAGTATCTGTAGGAGGCTGGACGTTCTCCAACCACTTCTCGGATATGGCTGCTTCTGAAGAAACAAGACGCGCATTCGCTGCTTCTGCCGTTAAGTTTTTGAGAGCATATGGTTTGGATGGATTGGACATTGACTGGGAGTACCCGGTTGAAGGCGGCGAATCCGACAACATTCATCGTCCTGAAGATAATGTCAATTTCACCTTGCTCATGAAGACCGTTCGTGAAGCGCTGGATGCAGCCGGCTCCGAAGATGGCAAATATTATTTGCTGACGATCGCTTCTCTGCAAGCCGATAGCTTCATCGCCAATGCAGATCTGCCGAATTCGTCCAAATATCTGGACTTCGTTAATATTATGACTTACGACTTCAGCGGTTCCTGGACTAAGCTGGCTCATCATAACTCGCCGCTTTACTATGATCCGAAGCATCCAGGCGCATCCGCTAAGCGCAACAACGTAAGAGGAGGAGCAGTCGGCCACTTGAACGGAGGCGTTGAGCCTCATAAGCTGGTACTGGGCGTGCCGTATTACGGCAAGGGATGGATTGGTTGTCCTGAAGCCGGACAATATCAGGAATGCGAAGCTTTTGCTGATTTTGGTACATGGGAAAGCGGGCTATTCGAATACGATGACATTGAAGATAACTACTTAAAGAACCCTAAATTCCAACATTATTGGAATGAAGCATCCAAAGTATCGTATGTATACAGCAAGGAAGACAAGCTGTTTATTGGCTACAACGACGTGACAACCATGATGTATACAGCTTCCCTTGTGAAAACGTTGAACCTGGCAGGCGTCATGAGCTGGGATATTACAAATGATGAAAACAGAACGCTAACAACTCAACTCGTCAAGGATCTCCCGATTGACGGAAAAGCAAACGAAGCGGCACTGAAAGCACCGCAAAATGCTAAAAAAGTAAGCTCTAGCACAAACTCATTTACTGTACAATGGGATGCCGTTGAAGGCGCAAGCTCTTATGAAATCTTTAACAACTACACTTACGTTAAAACAATCACTGATACAAAAATATCCCTAACAAATCTTGCAGCCAACACGGAGTATACAGTAACCATCTTGGCTGTAAAAAATGCCGATAATAAAATTGCTGAAGTTTCACCGATGAGCAATCCGGTTAAAATCAAGACAGCAGAACTGACAGGTACGCCAGTTGTAACGCCTCCAACGGGTTCCGGAGATACAACTACGGAACTGGATGCCTCCATTACGAAAAACGATGGCAAGTGGGTAATTAACATCCAAGAAGGTATTTCTGTTCAAACGATTAATGGCTCAAAAGAAACTGCTTTTAAATTATCCGTAGACAAAGAAGCCAAATCGATTGAAGTTGAATTGCCTCAATCAGTAGTAACTGCTCTGGCTGCAAAAGGCGACAACGCTCAATTGTCCATCGTCTGGAACGGTGTAACCTATGTCATTCCGGCACACGCGCTTCCACTTGGCGTTAACCTGCAAATTTCGATCACACCTGCATCTGCAAGTGCTGCAGAAGCTGCAGAGAAACTGGCTAAGGATAGCGGACTGAAGCTTCTGGCTCAACCGCTTGACTTCAAAATTTCGAAGCATACTTCCGATGGCAAGCTTGAGGAAATTACAGACTTTGGCAAGTATTCGCTAAGCCGCATCTTTACACTGGCAGCTGCGGATGTGAATACGGCAAATGCAACTGGCGTTGTGTACGACCCAACTACTAACACATTCCGTCCAGTTCCAACCCTATTCACAAAGCTGTCTAACGACAAAGTAACAGCTGAGCTGAAGCGCAGCGGCAATAGCATCTATACGATCGTACAATCCAGCATTTCGTACAAGGATGCAACCGCTGCTTGGGCCAAGGATGCAGTGGCACGCGCTGCAGCCAAGCTTCTGCTTGCAGGCGAGTCTGCAGACACATTCGGCGTAAGCAGCAGCATTACTCGCGCTGAATTCACGTCCATGATCGTCAAAGGTCTTGGTATCCTGCCCGAGAATGGCACAGCTCCATTCCAGGATGTTGCTGCCAATTCCAAGTACGCTGGCGACATCGCTGCTGCGAAGAAGCTGGGCCTGATTCAAGGCAAGTCCGAGACGGCTTTCGATCCAGACAGCACGATCAGCCGTCAAGACATCGCCGTTATTCTGACGAACGTCCTTTCCTACCTGGGCGTGAAGACAGATGCTGATGCATCGAAGCTGAACGCATTCGCTGACGCTAAAGATATCGCCGCATATGCGAAATCTGCTGTCGCGCTTGCTGTTCAAGAAGGCATTATGATCGGCAAATCCAGCACAACCTTCGATCCGAAAGCTGATCTGACGAAAGCTCAAGCAGCTGTCATCGTCATCCGCATTTTGGAAGCCCACAAGCTGGACAAAGTATAATCATGTAATAGAAAGGGACGGAACAGGCCTGAGCCTGTACCGTCCCTCTTTTTGTATACCTAGCCTTACATGTTATGCCTGCCCCGCTTGCCTCCCTAGCGCTCACACCAGCTCCAACAGCTCTCTCTCCACACACATCGCCACAGCCAGCGTCTTCACATTGTTCTCCCCGAATCGAATGACGATGCTCTCATTATCAGCACGCTCTATGCACCCCACTCCAAATACACGATGTCGCACATTTGCTCCTGCCTCCAGCTCGGCCGGGTCTTTGACAGCGTTGGGATTCGCTTCAGCCTTTGCGGGCTCCCTGCTGCTTGTGAAGCTTGTGCTTTTCAGCCTAACTGTGTTGCGCCGAGACTCGCCAGCAGCAGATAAGCTGGATTGGCGTTCCGAGCCTGCCGTTGCTCGGGTCGATATCCGGCCAGGGTCCATAATATCCTGTATCGCTGACATGAAAGAAGACTCCGTCGCTTGCTCTCCGTCACGCTGTCCATACGTGATCATCTCCAGCGTTTTACGCGCACGTGTCATGCCGACATAGAAGAGTCGAACCGCCTCCTCCATAGCAGGAGAATTCCCATCTCCCCCCTTCTTGCCGTCATCCGAAGCTGGGATGATGCCTTCGATCAGATCCACCATATAGACATGATCGAACTCCAGTCCTTTGGCGCTGTGGAACGTAGAAAACGTTACGGCATTTTGCCCTTTCCTCGACTTCGCACCCTTCAGCACCTTCTCCAAGTATTTGAGACGAGCCGCAAAATCGGTCATCGTCTCCAGCCCCTCCGCAATATCCTCCAGCGTATTCAATATGCCGATTAGGTACTCCTTGCGGAAACCAAGCCGCTCACATAACTTCTCCAATGCCTTCTCATATCCAAGTCGCGTTCGAATGACGCGAATGGCATGCAGAGGCGGCATGCCGTTCATCTCTCGGAACGTCTCTTTCGCCTCTTGAAGCGGCTTGATCTGATAGTCATGAAGCTGTGCGATCGTCAGCAGGTTATCGAAGACAGACTCTCCGTTATCAATCGATTTCAACACGGACATTTGATGCTTGCTAATGTAGCCGTTGAATTTCAAATGAATATTCTCCAGGATATCCGCCCGCTTGTCCGTATAGGACATACGCATGAAGTTCAATACATCTTCAATCACCCAATGGGAGAAAAAACGATTGTCCGCATCCTTCATATAGAACGGAATACCCGCACGGTCAAATTCATTCATAAGCGCGATCGACGATGAATTGTTCCGGTACAGCACGGCGGTCTCAGAGAGCTTCTCGATCTTCGCTATTTCCCGAACTGCATGCTTCGCCTGCTCCCGGTAATCCCGAAGCGTCTTGAAGGTAATAGGCTGATGAGACGCATTATGGGTAAACATCTCTTTAACGTAGCGATTCTTATTGCGCTTGATAAAGGTGTTGGCAGTTGAAACGATTTCAGGCGAGGAACGATAATTTTGCACCATATACAGCGTAACTGCGTCCGGATATATATTCTTGAAATTGAGCAAATAAGTAGGCTCCGCTCCCCGCCAACTGTAGATGGACTGGTCATCATCCGCCACTACGCACAGATTACGATGCGATTTCACCAGCTTTTCGATAATGGCATGCTGCACCATCGATGTATCCTGGCTTTCATCCGTCATGACATAATCATAGCGGCTTTGCAGCTTGCGGAGCATTGCTCCATCCTTCTCAAGCACATCATTAGCTATCGTCAGCATATCGTCAAAGTCAATAAGAAGCTTTGGCGTTCCATTGCGCTTGAACAACTCGTATTCGCGCAGGATCTGCTCGGCTTTAGGTACGTCAACCTTGACGCTCGCCCATTGCTCCAGGGGCAGCATCTTGTTCTTTACATAACTGATATAAGTCGTCAGTTCCTCCATCGCATCATCCGTTGCATTTTCGCCGACAACTTCCTTGAACAAATTGCGCAAAATAATCCGTTTGTGAAGAGGCAACGGCTTCTCCGTTCCTTGCGCACCGTCCTCCTCTTCAATCTCCAGAGCTCCTTCGATGATGTCATAAGCGGTTCTCGACTTGTAGAAGTGTGTACGCACAATCTCGAAAGCAAGACTATGAATCGTGGAAAAATCCACGGGTTCCAACAACGGGAAGAAACGCGAGAAACGCTCCTTCATATCTCTCGCGGATGCCCGGCTGAACGTGACCGCCTTGATTCGCGCCGGCTCAGCTCCAAGCTCTTCGATTAAATAACCGATTCGCATAATAAGGGTCGTCGTCTTGCCCGAACCAGGCGATGCCAGCAGCAATAACGGCCCTTCCGCTTGCCCTACGGCTTGCTTCTGCACTTCATTTAGTCCTACGCCAAGCTCCCCCTGCTTGCGCTCCAGGAAACGCTCTAATTTGCCCATAACTCCCCGATCCCTTCCGTACAAAAACAATGTGGCTATTATAGCATATTCTAGCTTCCTATCCTCTCAGGAAAGGGTTGGATACGCGGAGCTGGACGGGTCACCATTTGTTTCCATTAGAAAAGCCGCTGTATACACAGGCATTGCCTGCATGGCAGCGGCTCTAGAGCGCAGTCGGCTAGCGCGCAGACTTGACTTCTCTCTTCAAACTTAACCAGGTTGTATCTCCGTGTATATAGCGAGGGATATCTTCAATCTCGGTAGTCTCCAGCAAAACCTTTTGATGGTCTAACAAAACATAGGTAGGTGTACGTTTCATTTCAAAAACTTTCGCATAGCGGTAATTAGGATCATCATGGTTTAACTGGACAAGTTGCAGTCTCGCTATATGCAAGGATTGGCGGAAAGTCTCGGAATCGAATGGACGGAGCAAAGATTCAGGGAGCGATGATTCTTCTGCGTCCTCATTGTCCCAGAACACATAGACATGATAATATCCGATTTCTTCCGCCGCCATTTCTTGGATTAACTCAGCACCATCCTGCTCATATACGATGGGTATGCACACAAAAATAATCAACAGCAACAGCAGCACCCATCTCTTCATAAGTCACCTCCGCAGGCTCGTCGCAAGATTTACCTCTATAACACGCGAAACAACAAGAAAGTAGCGGAATTTTGTCGAATTATTTTAAAATAATTCATTTAACCCATATGATTAGTGGGGAATCTGGCATCACACAACCCGCCACACTACTAACAAGTTATTATAAAATTTCTAGAAAAAGTGCAACGAACAACTATTTTCAAGTGTTTATATAGTGGATACCACTTATGCACTTCTATACTATTGTCATGAAAGCGGGGCGCGGGGATGAAAACAGAAGAACTTGAAGCGAAATTTGACCATGCCTTTCGTGAAAGTGTCAAGCTTACCCGTTTTGTCCCCGATACTGAAGAGTCCTGGACACGGCTTCAGAAGAAGCTTGCGAAGAAAACTAACAGCAGGAAGAGCATTTCCATATTCAAAGTGCTGCCTTACTTCGCGATTTCCTTTTTACTTGGTGCTTTTTTATTTGGAACTCCGACGATCTCCGATGCCTTCCAGCACGTTGCAACTGTAATTAAACAAGATGTTCTAGGGATCTCTGACAATGAGCCCGCTCATAAGAAAAACATAATCCCCAAAACCGCACCTCCGCCTGACTACAAATCGTTTTACAATTAATTCCCTACTATTTCTTTTTGTTTAGATCCCTTTAATAAAAGTCATATGTCGAAGCATACTTTTTACTTCGTCTTTTTTATCGTCCCTTAAAACCTGCATACTCCATAAATGGAATATTGTCTAATTTTTCTGTAATACATTAACCCCCATATACGGTATAATGGCAGGAGGCATAGACTTACACGATCTTCCAAACTACCGAATTCCATATGCATCCGTAAGGGGGTCGCATTACCTGTGGAAAGCAAGCTGTTCCTTCTGTCAGGCGCTAACTACCACGCGCTTAGCCCGCAGCTTCAAAAGGAGATCTACGAGGAGTTTTATCAATTCGTATATTCTCCAATTATATATATGGTTAAGGATCATGCTGCGACAGAAGATATTATTCAAAATTCATTCATCAAAATTATAGACAGTGTACCGCGCGCCGAGAATGAAGCTCAGCTAAAAAGCTGGCTGAAGGTAGTCGTTCGGAACATGGTCTATAATTATTTTCGAAAAACGAAAAAAAATCGCAACGAGATTGACTCAGAGAGTGTTTATATAAATGAAAGCGCGCCGATGTCCACCGAGATGGCTTCACTGGAGAAGGAAGTAGAGCTGAAGCTTATGACGGAGACGATCAGCCAATGCTTGAATGAGCTGCGGCCGGAGTACAAGGCGTTAATTGAATTAAGATGGAAGAAAGATCTCAGCTACCGGGAGATTGCGACTGAGCTTGAGACGACTGAAGAACGCGTGAAATATAAGCTGTACCGGGCAAGAGAAGCGATGAAACGAACCTTTTCCAAGAAGTGGGGTGACTAGGATGAACAAAGAGGAGTTCGATAAACTATTCGACCAGGCCTTTGAGGAGAGTGTTCAGAGCCATAATTTCACCCCTGATGCCGGACCCTCCTGGGAAAAACTTCAACAGCAGCTTGCCAAGAAAAAACGCAGAAGGTCTCAGCTTCGTGCCTTGCCCTATGTGGCAGCTTCGTTTCTTCTAGGTGCGTTTTTGTTCGGCACGCCTACAGCGTCAAACGCATTTCAACCATTATTCAAAGCTGTTGTGACCATTAAGGACGACGTTGTGCGAATTATGTTTGGTGAGGATCATGCATCTAAAACCGTTCCCAAAACACCGCCTCCGCCTGATTATAACCCTGCTACCGGAAATGATGTATCCACTCAGCATAAGACTGATAATAACACTGATAGGGAATATTACTCCGATAACCCGCAGGACAGCTATATGTGGTTCTCGACATTAGAGGAAGCATCCGATAACATTGACTTTCCTATACCAGCAATAACATATATAGCTGAAGGTTATCAATTATATGAAGTAGGTGTCTTTTTAAACAATCAAATCCCGCTTGGGGTAACGGTCGTCTACACGGATGCTGATGGAATTAACTATACAATAGGCTTTTTAAGATTGTTAGAAAACTCTGTCATGACATCCGGAGGCGGACCAACCATAAAAATGGATACATTAAAAATCGGTACTACAGAAACTTATATCTTCACAACGAATGATGGGTACATTGCCCAAGAGTTCTTGATAGATGATATACATGTATCTATATCAGGTCCGCTCAGTAAAGAAGAGGCGACAACGATATCCAAGGAAGTTATTGAAAAAATGCCCAAATAAAATACAAGAAGGACTGGGCCTTACTAATGCCCAGTCCTTCTTTCTTTTCAATGTGAGGTATTACGGCGCCATAACTGTGTCCGAATATTCAATTGCCGTTTCAGTCGTTCCGTTATGTGTCGCGAAATGCGTTACCTTCGCTCTATAGTAGTATCCGCTTCTTACAGACTTGGACATATGCCCAGATATTGAATTTGTGTTTTTAGCGGAATAAGGAGACGTTGGGATAAGATTAATCCAGCTGGTTCCAGACCATTCTTGCAATTGTATCGTCCCGCCTAAATCAGAGACGGGTGATTTCGCATACGTATTAGCAGAGACCTGTGCATTAAGACTAGAGCCAATCGTTAGAGTTACATTGGAAGACTTCAAATAAGTATAGCCTTCAAATACAGCCATTGGCTGCACCATCATAGGGGGTGGAGAGGTTTGTGGTACAGTTGCTTCTCCGGCGGTGGCGAGTTGTGGAACCATGACAAGTACAAGTGCGAGCATTAGACTAATTGCTGTTTTTGAGAAACGTTTGATTTTTACCATCCTAACCATTCCCTTCGTTTGTGTAATAGGTTGATAATACTTAAACGAATTAATGATTAATCAGGTTACATTTATTTTTCATAAATTTTCAACATTCGGTTGTTCTATCCTGCTGAATGAAAAAAACGATAACCGATGAACGGTTACCGTTGGGCTGTTTCGTACTATCTGAGTCGCACATTTTGCTTAAATAATCTGTTCGAATCCGTTACTTTTTCTTCATCAACTGCGGCATATCCAACGCCATCGATACATTGCACAGTTGGCCTCTTGCGAGAAAATTGGATGTTCTATCACCCGCCTCGGTGATTCCCGCCTGCTGGAAGGCATCGCGTACCAACGTCTGCACTTGATCCATGCCTACTCGCATCGCCTCGCGCACAACTGGCTCCTGGATCGTCAGCGCCTGCATTTGCAGAAGTATTTCATGGCGGTGAGATTCCATAACTCCTTCATAGGCTCGAATCAAGCTGATCTCCAGTTGTTCCGGCACAGAAGTGTCGGTAATGACCCGTTGAAAGGCCTTCAGGATGCGTTCCCAAGACAGCTCAAGAGCTGCAACGAGCAGTGATTCTTTTGTGAAAAAGCGATATACATACGGCTGCGAAATATCCGCCTTCTCCGCGACCTGCGCCGTTGTCGCCCGATAATAGCCAAGTTCTGCGAACACCTCGATCGCCGCCACTATAATATCGTCTCTACGATTGGATGCCGTTATGCCTCGAACCATTGAATAGGCACTCCTTTTCACCATAACTTTATTGATCAACCAATTACTAATTATTATACCCAGTATAGTATAGCTGGATCATGATAGCAAGAACTACGCAACCTGAACACACTTCTGCTCGCCGCAATGAAAAAACTCATCCGCTATGACGGCTGAGCTTTCTTATCACTATTTTATCTACTAGTAACAATTCTGCTCCACAGTAACCGCCTCGCCAATGACAACTTTAGCGCTGCCGGACAACGTCTCCGTATACCCGCATACGCCGGTCGTGACGATTTCTCCGCTAGCATTAGTGTGATTCATATACACGCCGTTTTCGCCAGCAAGCTCAAGATTCGGCTTGAAGGAGAGCCGCTCGCCGCTCTTAATGGTACGATTGATTGTATCCTTGGAATCTCCGCTAACTAGACCTGCCTCGACAATGACGATGTCGTGCTCCGTTTGATTCTCTACCTGCACCGTAAATCCGCGCATGTAATTGAGCACACCGCTATTCTGAAGTATGTTGCCGCCCGCCCATACAAGGCATAGTACCGCGACTGCAGACGCTGCCCAGAGTCCAATCTTTGTCTTTTTCTTCATGTCTCTCCCTCCCTCGTATGAATAACGTTTAAAATGAGACAAATGTTTCCTCTATGACATCCAAACTTATTTCTCACTCGTTCTCCCTACCAGCAGCACATCCATCGATCTGGCGTCTGCCATAACCGTCCTCATAATGCTCCTACCCCCAAGTGCCCTATGCCAATGACGCACCGGCTGGCCAAGCACCAGCTGAGAGCAGCCCAGCCGCTTGGCAGCCGCAACTACCTCTCTGCCTACACTACGCGCACCGGGAGCGGACTGCAGCACGAAGCTGCCACCAAGCCGCTCGGCCAATGCTTGAAGAGATTTGATACACGCCTGATCCTCTTTCTGTTTCTTAGACACGCCTGTATCGATATGAATCGTATGCCAATTCGCCTTAAGCCGGTGCGCAATGCGAAATCCTCGGCGAATTAAGCTTTCCGCTTGATCATCCAAGGAAACAAATACTCCGATCACTTCCTTTCTACGCCAAGGACCGCGCAAAGCCCCGCTTCTCTGCCAGGCTTCCAGTCGCTCATCAACGTCATCCGCCACCTCCCTAAGCGCAAGCTCCCGCAGGGCAATGAGATTCACTTCCCGAAAGAAGTGCGATAGCGACTGTTCAACCTTCTCTTGTGCATAGATTTTACCGTCCTTCAGCCGCTGCCGAAGCAGACTGGGGGGCGCATCGATCAGCACGACCTCATCCGCCCCACCCAGAATGCTGTCCGGTACCGTCTCTCTTACGCGCACGCCAATTGCCCCGGCTACTGCATCATTTAGACTCTCCAGATGCTGTACATTCATCGTGGAGATGACCGATATGCCCGAGTCGAGCAGTATCTGAACAGCCTCATAGCGTTTCTTATAAGCCGAACCCGGAACATTCGTATGCGCCAGTTCGTCCACCAACACTACTTCCGGGTGCCTCTCCAAGATAGCTTCAAGGTTCATCTCATGCAGCACCGTTCCCCGATAATCCACCCGCTTCTGAGGGATGGCCGAAAGCCCCCCTATCTGCTCGGCTGTATCCTTGCGGCCATGGGTCTCCAGGAGGCCAATGACTATATCGACCCCTTCTGCTAACAGGCTGTTCCCCTCTCGCAGCATGGCATACGTTTTACCGACGCCGGGAGCAGCCCCCATGTATACCTTAAATCTTCCTCTGCGAATAGACTGTGTTTTCCTTTCGATCTCCGGCCCGCTCAGTCTCCGGTAACGGCTGCTTGGCTTTTCATTATTCCGCACAGGCAGCATGCGCTCGCCATCCAGCTCCGTACGGTCAGCTACGATGAACAGATCGATTCCTATCGCCTTGCTCAGTAAGCTATGGATGACGGAGCCGCTTCGCCACTCCTGCCAGCGGGTTTGCTTGGAATGGCCGAGCACGATACGCGTAATCTGATTAGACCTCGCATAATCCAGCAATTGACCGGACAGTTTCCTCCTGGACTGGAGCGGAAGCTCGCTGAAGGGAGCATTCAGCTTATGGCACAGCTTCTTCATCGATTGGCGAAACGATTCCGCCTCCCGGGTAAGACGTGTCCCTATTTTTACGAAGGCAACCACTGTCAGCTCCCCATTCAGACGCTTGGCAATCTGATGGCCGCGCCTGACATAGATTGAGCCGTTCCAATGATATTGAGCGGCGACCAATATCCGCTCTCCTACGCCGGAAGGACCCGTCAGCCCTTCCTCTTCCCGATGCTTTTCGAGCGTTCCGATTACCCCTTCCGCCATATGTCGGAGAGCAATTTCGCGCAGAATGGCCAAGCTGCCGCGGCTGAAGAGGGGGGCAGGAATTTTGCTGCCCAAGCTGCCATCCCCGATCCGCTTGAGCATCGTCTCTGGCGATACGTCAATAAGCCGCACCTCATGGGCTGTTGCAAGCACATCGTCAGGCACCGTATCCGCCGATTCAAGCTCCACCCGCTGTTTGGCCAGCAAGCGTGCTCCCTCCAGCTCGATCGCATTTACCGTTACGATCACACTGATGCTATTAGCCAGCAGATGCTTAATATCCTCAAGCCGTGATGGTCTGGCAGAGCCCGGCTGATTCCGATGCGCCAATCCGTCCGTCAGCACAACCTCTGGATTACGGGCGAGAATCACATTCAGATCCAAATCCTTCATCTCAGAGCCCTTTTTCATCCACTTCAGGCTCGGAATTCGCTCCAGCCCTTCCAGCTGCTGCTTCGTCTCCGGCCTGGCCGACGTCGTGACGGCGCAATAGACGACATCTATACCTTGCTGCAACAGCTCGTGCCCTTCGCGCAGCATATGATAAGTTTTGCCTGAACCGGTGAACGCTCCGATATATACCTTAAGCTTGCCCCGATGAAGGCCTGCTATGGATTGCAGCAGCTCCTCCGGCGTCTTGCGCCGATACTCATTCATACGCGCGCCTCCCTTCTACGCAAATACCCTGAGTCTCGCCCTTACGGACGAGACTCAGGGCTCCATAAGCCCTGCTTAGCCAGCCGGCTCGACCTGATCTTTCAGCTCCAGATTAAGGAGCAGTACGTTCACAACACGTTTGCCGAACACACCGAGCTCTTTTTCCTTGGTTTGCTCCTGAACCAATTGCTTAAGTGTCTCCGCAGATACGCCGCTCCACTGGCTGACGCGCGGAATTTGGGCCAGCGCTGCCTCCACGCTAATATGCGGGTCCAGTCCAGAGCCCGAATTCGTAAGCAAGTCTTGCGGAACTTGGCCGAGCGGTATATTCGGGTTAGCCTGCCTCCACTCCTCTGCTGACGCTTGCATCCGTGCCAGCAGCTCCGGGTTCGATGGCGCATAATTCGGGGTACCCGAGCCATCAGCCGCATAGCCAATGCTGGATACGCGTCCATGGAACCATCCCGGCTCTGTGAATGATTGCCCGATCAGCTCTGAACCAATCACTTGACCTTTCTCGTTCAAGAGCAAGCTTCCGTCAGCGCGATAAGGCATAGCCAGCTGGGCAATTCCCGTCACGGCGATATTATAGATGACTCCGCACAGCAGCATGAGCACCAAGCTGCTGCGGATTATTATGGATACCATGCTCCTAGCCTCCTTAGAACATCTCAACTGCTTTTTACACCCATAGTTGAACGATCATATCAATCGCCTTAATCCCGGCAAAAGGGACAATCACTCCCCCCGCGCCGTAGAGCAGCAGATTACGGCTCAGCAGCTTGGAGGATGACATCGGCTTATAGGCAATTCCTTTCATCGCTAGGGGGATCAGCAGCGGAATAATAATAGCGTTAAAAATTAATGCCGATAAAATCGCTGATTCAGGCGATGCCAGCTGCATCACATTAAGAGCGCTCATCTGCGGAATGGCCACGATAAACATCGCAGGAATAATCGCAAAATATTTGGCGATATCATTCGCAATACTGAAGGTCGTCAGAGCACCCCGGGTCATCAGAAGCTGCTTGCCGATGGCGACGACTTCAATGATTTTGGACGGATCGGAATCCAGATCGACCATATTAGCCGCTTCCTTGGCCGCCACCGTACCGCTGTTCATCGCAATGCCCACATCAGCTTGAGCCAGTGCCGGTGCATCATTGGTGCCGTCACCCGTCATCGCAACCAGCTTGCCTGCAGCCTGTTCCCTGCGGATGACGGCGATTTTATCCTCCGGCTTGCTCTCGGCGATATAATCGTCGACCCCCGCTTCCTTCGCAATCGTAGCCGCTGTGAGCGGATTATCGCCTGTACACATAATCGTCTTGATGCCCATCTCCCGCATCTGTTGGAAGCGTTCCTTCATGCCGGGCTTGACCGTATCCTTCAAGTAGATAATGCCGTACAAGCGTGCCTCCACCGCGACTGCCAGAGGCGTTCCGCCTTGCGAGGCCACCTCGTCGGCCCTTTCCTTCAAGCCTGCGGGAATGGAACCGCCTTGTTCCTCCACCCATTTCCTCACGGCATTGACCGCGCCCTTGTGGACTCTCCGGCCATCCTTCAAATCGAGACCGCTCATACGGGTCTCTGCCCTGAATTCCACAACCTCAGCCCCATCAAGGAAGGCAGCATCCGATTCGATCCCGAGACGCTTATTCAGCTCCAGTACAGAACGGCCTTCTGGCGTTTCATCCTTCAGCGAGCATATCCCTGCCCAGCCTGCAAGCTCTTCCAGCGTCGTTCCTTCAGCAGGAAGGAACTCGCTAGCCATCCGGTTACCGAACGTAATCGTGCCTGTTTTATCCAAAATAATCGTATTAATATCGCCGGCAGCCTCTACGGCCTTTCCCGACATCGCCAGCACATTGAACTGCGTCACGCGGTCCATCCCGGCAATGCCGATCGCGGACAGCAATCCGCCAATCGTGGTCGGGATGAGGCACACAAGCAAAGCGATCAACACAGGCACCTCAAGCGTAATGCCCAAGTACCGCGCAAAAAAAGGCAGCGTCACGACAACGATCATAAAAATGACCGTCAAAGTCACAAGCAATGTGTTAAGCGCAATCTCGTTCGGCGTCTTTTGCCGCTTCGCGCCCTCTACAAGGGAGATCATCCGGTCCAGGAACGAATCGCCGGGATCACTGGTGACACGCACTTTGATCCGGTCGCTGACGACCCTTGTACCGCCTGTGACCGAGCTGAAGTCGCCGCCCGCTTCCTTCATCACTGGCGCCGATTCTCCTGTAATCGCCGACTCATCTACGGAAGCGAGCCCCTCGATGACTTCGCCATCAGCAGGTATCAGCTCTCCCTGCTCGACCAGCACAATATCACCCTTGCGCAGCGTATGCGATGGCACCGTCTCGATGCGGGAGCCCGCCACTTTCCGCGCATGCATCTCCTTCTTCGCGCTTCTTAATGAGTCAGCCTGCGCCTTGCCCCGACCCTCCGCCAGCGCTTCCGCATAGTTGGCGAACAGAATGGTCAAGAGCAGAATGGCAGCCACCGCAAGGTTGAACCAGGCATCGATATCCGAGGACCCCAGCGCATCCGGGAATACCGCCAATAATAGCGCAACTACAAATCCAAGTTCAACGACAAACATAATCGGATTTTTAATCATGAGACGCGGGTCCAGCTTCAGGAAAGCCTCTTTCATCGCATGTCTTGCGATCGGCCCCGTCCACATCGATTGTTTTTTATGGCTCACGAGATTCTCTCTCCTTCACGAAAAAGCACTATGGCATTAAGGTCAATTGCTCCGCAATCGGTCCCAGTACAACAAACGGGAAAAACGTAAGCGCGCCAACCACGAAGACCGTTCCTGCGAACAGAGCGCCAAATAATGGCTGGTCCGTACGGAATGTGCCGATCGAATCCGGCACCGGCTTCTTCGCGAGCAGCGACCCTGCAACCGCCAACAGCAAGATAACGCCAATATAACGCCCGAAAAACATAACCGCTCCCGTCATCATGTTCCAGAACGGCGTATTGTCGCCCAGCCCTTCAAATCCAGATCCGTTATTGGCAGCGGAGGAGGTGAATTCGTACAATACCTGAGTCAGACCGTGAAAACCCGGATTCGAGACGGTCTCCGGATATACCATGAGCGCAATTGCAGATGGCACCAAAATGAGCAGCGGCTGTACCAGCAGAACAATCGCGATCAGCTTCATTTCCCTGCTTTCGATTTTTTTGCCCAAAAATTCCGGCGTTCTGCCCACCATAAGCCCGGCAATAAATACCGCGATAATGGCATACATCAGCACATTCATAAATCCGGCGCCGATCCCGCCGTAGATCGTATTCAGCATCATATTGGCCAGCGGCACCAGCCCGCCCAGCGGCGTAAGCGTATCGTGCATCGTATTGACAGCTCCCGTCTCCGAAGCGGTCGTAACGACGGAATACAAGGAAGAAGCCTCCAGACCGAACCTCGCCTCCTTGCCTTCCATGCTGCCTTGCGACGAATCCATGCCGATCTCCCCAAGGGCGGGATTGCCGGCACTCTCAGCGGCCAGCGAGGCTCCTATCATAACGAGGAACATCACGCCCATTGCACAAAATAAGACAAGGCCCTGCTTCCGGTTGCCAACCATCTTCCCGTAGGCAAACGGCAACGCTGTCGTCACCAGCATCATGAGCAGCATTTGCAGCAGATTGGACAGATTGGTTGGATTCTCGAGGGGATGAGCAGAGTTTGTTCCGAAGAAGCCTCCGCCGTTGTTGCCCAGCTCCTTAATCGCCAGGAACGATCCGACAGGCCCTCTTGCGATATGCTGTTCAGCTCCTTCCATCGTCGCAGCCGTCACAGAAGGCTCCAGCGTCTGAGGCACACCCTGCGATACGAACAGAAGCGATGTGACGATAGCAATCGGCAGCAGAATGCGCGTAATGGAACGAATCATATCGACAAAGAAATTGCCAAGCGGCTTGCCAGCCAAGCCTCGAATGAACGCCATAGCTGCGGCAAGCGTCGTTGCCGGTGCCGTGAACATCAAGAAGACAATTGCAAGCATTTGTGCCAAATAAGACATGCCGCTCTCCCCGCTGTAATGCTGCAGGTTCGTATTCGTCATAAAGCTGATAGCCGTATTGAACGCCAACGTAGGCTCCATAGCTGCAATGTTGCCCGGATTGAGAGGGAGCAAGTGCTGCAGCCGGAAGATCATATAGACGACCAGAATCATAAAAGCGTTGGCGAACACGAGCGATAACCCATATTGCTTCCAGGTCTGGTTCGTTTTTTGGATGCCGCTAAGCGCCATAATCGGCTTCTCCAGCCAGCCGAAAGCGCGGTCGAGAGTTGTAGGCGAATAATCGAATGCACGCGCGATATATAATCCTGTTGGCTTTGCCAACGTCACAACGATTAATAGAAAAATGCCAATCGAAAGAAGCCCGGCAATCGTCACTTCCAGTCCCTCATTTCATCACCCATAATGGATAAACTATTGATCCTTCCGCCCGCTATCCGTTTCCTTCGCCGACCAAGCGGCAAGGCCCCATACGGAAGCCACCAGCACAACCAAAAATGCAACCAAGATCACATCTAGCACGATGCATCCTCCTCTCCGTTCTTCTCCAATCGATTCTCTTCGAATTCCGATACAAGCTCCTCCGGCTGCAGCGACGCATGCAGCAGCTGATCCGCTCCCAAATGCCGATATAGCCCTGGAATGCTGTTATTCTGGGTCACCACGATGATTCTGCCCGATACAAGCGGACGGAATAGCTTTAAGTACCTGCAAACCAGCGGCACAGAGTTATCGAATAAATACACATCATGAATCTGTCCGCCCTTCAGCGAACAATCCTGGTCTTTCGTATCGAGCTTGATAAAGCAGCTGATTCCGAATCCCTCATGGATTCGCCGTTGCCTGCCGCTGCTGACCAAAGCCGCTACAGGCCAGCCCTTGTATAGCAACAGCTTCACAAATTGCCGACCGTATTCATTCGGCGCATATACCAGCGTAAGCTTTGAATGGAACGAGTTCACTCTTCATTCTCCTTTATCCCTTTCAGCCAATTGGGCGCAAAAAAAGAAGCCTGCGAAGGAGGGGTCCCTCGCGGCTTCTTCTGTAGGCATAGCGAAACAAGCTTCGCTTATGCTGAAGAGCTGCAATTGGCCTCTCTCGAATCGCTTACGAGGTTAGCTGTCGGATTCGGGCGTGAGAGCCGCCCTACCGGACCTGCCAGGTCCGGATTCACCCCGGGATTTCACGCTTGGCGCAAAATCGAATGGTTCCCCCGTTTTCTGCTCTGTGCAGAAACTCAGCGTGTTGCTTGGTCATAATCCTATTTGCGCATCAAAAAACCACAGAGGCACGTGTCCCCTGTGGTCGCCAATGCGATCACAAGCCACTTCCTCTCCATCTACGCTTACGAGGTTAGCTGTCGGATTCGGACGGTGAGAGTCGCCCTACGCTTGGCCGGCGCCCAATCTGGCGCTGCAAGCGATTCACCCCTTGCCATCCGAACTTCCGGCTCTCACACCGGACTGTTCACTTGGCGAATGGTTCCCCCGTTTTCCCGCCTCTTGCGGGAAACTCAGCGATTGCTGTAAAGCTTAATCCGAATATTACTCCTGTCTTCTGAAAGTGTAAAGCAGCAGTAAATGCTGCTTTCACCGATTTTCCATACCTTGCAATCTGATTTATCGCATTCATCGGCTCTTCTCGGAGAAAAGCTCTTCTACACTCGTGCAATCACAGCCGCACACGATTTCCGCCTTGCAGGCGAGCCCTTTTATGGATTTTTCCGAAGACCGCCCGTCGCCAGCAGCAGGGCAAACGAGATCACGACCATGCCAGCCGTCCAGGCCCAAGCCATCGGCATATTGCCGGAATCGACCGCGACATAGATCGCGGTAGGAATGGTCTGCGTCTTGCCCGGAATGTTGCCCGCAATCATCAGTGTTGCCCCGAACTCGCCCAAGCTGCGCGCAAAGCCGAGTATATAGGCAGTCATTACGGCGCGCATCGTCAGCGGCAGCGTAACATAGCGGAATACCTTCCACTCGCCGGCGCCTGCCGAACGTGCGGCATCCTCCAGATTCTTGTCCACCGAATCGAGCGCTACCTTCATCGTCTGGTACACCAGCGGGAACGCCACTACGATCGAAGCGATAACAGCCGCCCATGGCGAGAAGAGAACCGGCGCGGAGAAGACCCACTCTGCCGCTTTGCCAAGAATCCCTTGCCGTCCCCACAGCACGAGCAGCAGAAAGCCGACCACAGTGGGTGGCAGCACCAGCGGCAGCATGAAAGCCGTCTCCAGCAAGATTTTGCCTCGGAATGACCTTCTCGACATCCACCATGCTGCGGCAATGCCCGCCACGGCCGCGACAATGCTGGAGATCAGTGCCACCTGCAATGACAGTACGACTGGCGGCCAGAACGATTGCCAGCTCATTAAGGCTGCTTCGGCAGGCTGAAGCCGTATTTCACGAACAGGTTGAGCGCTTCTTCCGTCTGCAGGTAGTCGTACAATTCGCGTACTTGCTTCTCATGCTTGGTCGCCTTGATGATCCCGATCGGATACAGAATCGGCTTGTAGCTGTCCGGATCGGCCGCAAAAGCGATGTCCGTCTTCGATTCCGATGACAGTGCGTCCGTGCGGTAGACAAAGCCCGCATCCACGTTGCCCGTCTCTACATACTGAAGCACTTGCCGCACGTCCTTGGCCTGAACCGCCTTCTCTTGAAGCTGGTCCCATATACCGGCATTCGTCAGCGCTTCCTTCGCATACGCACCGGCAGGCACGCTCTCTGGAATGCCTATTGCGAGCTTGCTCACCGAAGCAGACAACAAATCCTGTACGCTCCCGACACTGTCCCCTTTGCCCTCCGGCGTCACCAGAACAAGCTCGTTGGATAACAAGTTGATTCGATCCTGCGCATCTATAAGTCCCTTATCCACCAATGCGTCCATGTTCTTGGCCGCAGCCGACAAGAACAAGTCCGCTGGCGCACCTTGCTCAATCTGCTGCTGCAGCGAGCCGGAAGCTCCGTAATTGAACAACAGCGTAACGCCTGGATGTTCCTTCTCATAAGCCGCTTTCAGCTCGTTCAGCGCATCGGTCAAGCTTGCCGCTGCGGATATCGTCAATTCCGCTTTCGTCTCCTTAGAGTCTTTGCCGCAAGCAGTCATTACCAACATCATTACAACCGCCATCAGAATTACAATTGCTTTTCTCTTCATTCCGTTCATTCTCCCTCGCTCCAATAACTAGTTATATCTATTTATATTCAAATATATCTAAATAGCATTATACATACCCCTATTCCGATCTGTAAATATCATTCCTGCCCTCCGTTCACCCGGCTCCAATATGCTACAATGGCTATATCAAAATTGGAAAACGGACCAGGAGGACAATCGAACATGTCTCAGCATCTCTCCTACACGACGGAAGAAATCGCCCAACTGCTTAAAATTTCAAAGCTAACCGTCTATGATCTGATTAAAAAGGGTGAGCTCCCCTCCTATCGGGTCGGCAAGCAAATGCGCATCGACGCTTCTGACCTTGAAGCCTACAAGCAGCGCAGCAAAGCAAAGTCAGCCGGACAAGAGGCATATACGGCTCCGACGGCTGCTCCAATCGTTGCCCATCGGACGGGCACAGCGCCTGTCCTCACCGGACAGGATATCAGTCTTGATATGCTCGCCAGCCATCTGGAGCGCCGCATGCCCGGGCTACGGCCGCTGCGCTCGCATACCGGAAGCCTAGACAGCTTGATCAGCATGTACAGAGGGGAGGCGGACATCGTCAGTACGCATCTCTTGGACGGTGACAGCGGCGAATATAATATCCCTTATATCCGCCGCCTGCTCATTGGCATGCCGTACATCGTCGTCAATCTGTTAAGCCGTCCTGCCGGATTGTACGTGTCAAAGGGCAACCCTTACGGCCTTACTGCATGGCGGGATCTTAACCTCCCCGGACTAAGGCTCGCCAATCGAGAGGTGGGGTCGGGGGCGCGTGTACTGCTGGATGAGCAGCTGCGGCTGAACGGAATCTCGCCTGGGAGCATTACTGGCTATGACAACATCCACACCAGCCATATCTCCGTCGCCTCCAAGGTTGCATCGGGTGAAGCCGATGTAGGAGTGGGAACCGCCAGAGCCGCATCCATTGTGGAACAGGTGGATTTTATCCCGCTCACGCAAGAACGATACGATCTGGTTATTCTGAAATACGACCGCAGCAAGCCATGGCTTCACGAGCTACTGGCTGTGTTGCGCTCAGATGAGTTCCGGCAGGAACTGCACTCCATCTCCGGCTATGACCTGTCTCTGACTGGCCAAGTGCTGTATGAGACGCCATAATTCATCCATATCTTTACACATAGTGGACTGGTTCATATCATAGAAATAGAGAAGGAACATACCGGGGTATGGCGCAGCCTGGTAGCGCGCACCCTTGGGGTGGGTGAGGTCGCTGGTTCGAATCCAGTTACTCCGACCACTGCAACATAAGAGTATTCATGGATATAGCAGCAATAAAAATCCCACTGTTTTCGTTGTATCACGAAAACAGTGGGATTTTTATCGTACTCCTATATCTCCAGTAGCTTTAAAATACTTTTCGGAAACGAATTGGCTTGAGCCAATATCGCTAATCCAACGGATTCTAAGACACGTGCCCTAGCTAATTCCATCATTTCTTTCGCCATATCTGCATCTCTTATTCTCGACTCCGCGGCAGTCAAATTCTCCACATAATTCATAACAAAGTTATACGTGTGTTCAAGACGGTTCTGTGATGCGCCTAGTTTTGCCCGTTCCGTCGAAACAGTGCTCATTGCGGTTTTCAATGAAGACAATGCATCGGATGCCCCGTTTTGTGTGGAAATATCAAGACCTGTCAAGCCAAGCATTGAACTTGTTACTTCAGGTCTTTCCAGATCTAATCCATGCCCATTTTGTCCTAAAGTATTGATATGAATCGGTAAGCCGCCATTTAATAAGTGGTTACCGTTAAATTGTGTATTCTTCGCAATATCATTTATAGCGGTCCTAAGCAAATCAAATTCTTTTTGCATACTTTTTCTGTCGCTATCATTATAAGTGCCATTCGAAGCCTGGACGGCCAGCTCATTCATTCTCTGAAGCATGGCATGCATTTCCTGCATTGCACCCTCTGCAACCTGAATTAGTGATATGCCATCCTGAATATTCCTTGCACTTTGCTGCAGCCCTCGAATTTGTGCGCGCATTCTCTCCGAGATCGACAAACCAGCCGGATCATCCGCTGCGCGATTAATCCGATAACCGGATGACAACCTTTCCATGGCTACAGACATTCGATATTGATTCATAGATAAAGTACGGGAAGCATTAAGCGCTGGTAAATTTGACATGATACGCATCGCAACACCCCCAGATTAATAGTCATATAGTCCTAATCCCGTTCTTTTATTAGTATCGACCTGTCCCTTCAAAATTGTAATACCTGATTAGGTTTTTTTTGGAATTAAATTTCCCCAAATCCTTATTTAATGCGGAAACTTATCACCTATAGAATATTTTCCATATTTATGCACATCCTAAAGATAAAGCCGTTCCAGCAACGGTTAAATCTACATGTCCATACTTCAGGAGGAACCCATGAAAAAAATAATGATGCTCCTTTCGGTGCTGCTGCTTTCCCAGACGGTGGCCCTCGCCAGTGCGGAGGAAGACAATGCTCCTGCAGAGCAGTCGATTTCCATTGTGAACAGCAAGGGTGAAGAGATCGGCAACGCCCATTTGAAACAGCAAGGCAGCAAAGTACTGATTCATCTGGAAGCCAAAGGTTTGACTCCAGGCGTGCACGGCATTCACTTCCATGCCGAAGGCAAGTGTGATACACCGGACTTCAAGACAGCCGGCGACCACTTCAATCCGCATCATAAGCAGCATGGCTTCAAAAACCCGAAAGGCTTCCATACCGGCGATCTGCCGAATATTAAAGTGAATGAAGACGGCACAGTCACCGCCATGCTGGAAAGCGAGACCGCGACCTTATTGCCAGGCAAGCCGAATTCTCTGACCAAAGAAGGCGGTACGTCGCTCATCATTCACGAAAAAGCAGACGACTACGTAACCGACCCTTCTGGCAATTCCGGCGCTCGCATCGCCTGCGGCGTCATCAAGTAACTCAAGGGACAAGCTGTCTTCGCGCATCCGGCGTGCAAGACGGCTTTTTTATTTGTTTCGAATGCCCCGCATCGGGTTAATAATCCATAAGAGGCGATATGCAGGTTCGTATGGCCCAATGGAAATCGAAGGAGAGATGTACTATGTCCAAAAACACATCCACAAGCGGAGTTGTAGTCGGAGCATTGGTAGGAGGAGCGGTCGGAGCCATCACAGCTCTGTTGTTCGCGCCGAAGTCCGGCCAGCAGCTTCGCTCGGATATCGGAAATCAGCTCCAGTCGATCGGACAATGCGCCAAGGAGCTTGCAGCAAGCGTAAGCACGCATACCAAAGAGATGGTAACTAGCGTAAGCGAGCAAGCAAAGGACAGCGCCCAGGCTGCTGTAGAAGGCGTTAAGGCTGATGTCAATTCGATGGCGCCCACAGAGGACGACATCGTCAAGCTAGGCAAGGAAATGGACAAGATGCCTACCAATTCCGAGGTCAAGAGCAAGGGACGCACACCTGATCCCGCTCAATAATATACCTTACCATAGAAGAAGGAGCGCCCGCGGGGCGCTCCTTCTTCTTATGCCGCGTCCAATAATCCACTCTCTGCCCCTCATCCTTCCCCGCTGCACGATATCAACAGCCATCAACGTATGCCGCAACGAAAAAGCCTGCAAACCATTATCATGGCTCACAGGCTCTTCTATCTGTACAAGTTGTGGAGGTGTTCCAGCCGGCAGAGCATCAGCCAGCCTTAACTCCCACCTTCCTCATCTTCATCCGCTAAGAGCGTTTTCAACCGTTCGATCGCCCGGCGCTGTATACGGGAGACACTCATCTGCGAGACGCCTAGCCGCTCGGCCACGTCGCGCTGCGACAAGCCGTGCGTATAGACAAGGGTTAACACATGCTGCTCCTGCTCCTTCAGACGTTCGAACGCTACTCGGAGGTCCATCCGGCCCTCAAGCGCCTGGAAGCCGTCGGCTTCGCCGGCGATCATATCACCGACGGTCGCCGCGCTCTCCCCTTCCGAAGACAGAGGCATATCCAGCGATACATATTGATACGCCTCGCGCGACGTCATCACTTCAATCGTTTCTTCGACGCTCAGATCCAGACTCTCTGCAATATCCTCGATCTTAGGCGATCGGCCCAGCCTGACCGTCAGGTCGTCGATCGCCTTCTGCAGCAGCAGTCCCTTCTCCTTAATACGCCGCGGCACTTGAATGTACCAGGACTTATCGCGAAGAAAATTTTTCAAATGGCCAATGACACTCTTCATGGCGTAGCCTTCGAACGGAATACCCTTCTCCGAATCAAATTGCTTGAACAGTCTAAGCATAGACATCTGTCCGACCTGGAACAGATCCTCGTACAAGTCGGGTCTGCTTCTGGACAGCTTGCCTGCCGCCATACGGACGATGGATTCATAATGAAGGAGGAGCTGCGTCGCGCTATCGTTACACTCATGCATACGGTAGCGCTCCATGAGCATCGATGCCTGCTCCGGCGTCAATCCCGAGGATTGTACATTCATACCATCTCCTCGTTTCTGCTCATGCGCTTAATGAGTACAACCTCCGTACCATTCTCGGAGCGTACGTGAACCTCATCCATCAGAGCCTCCATCAAAAAGATGCCCAGACCGCCGACAGCGACATCGGAAATCGGCGACTGGTGTAGAACGGATGGTGCTGCGCTCTGTGCAGCCCTTACCACGTTCCCTCTTCCATCGTCCTTGATTGTAATGTTCAGTACTTGTTCATCCCACAGGAAGGACAGTTCGACCATTCCGTCTAATCCTTCCTCATAGGCATGCCGAATGGCATTCGTGCACGCCTCAGTTACAGCAACCTTCATATCTTCTATAGCTTCATACGAGAACCCGGCTTTGCTCGCAATGGCGAACAAAGCAGCTCTGACAATGTCCAGATAATCGGCTCTTGCCGGAATACGAATAATAATAGGTAACGGATTCATGTTCCACGATCCTTTCTCACACTTTCAATTATAACTTAATTTTGCTTGAGCCGGTTCCATATTCGAATGGTAGAGGCGATGCCGTCTGCAATGGCAGCAATGGTCCCGCCCTCCGGCTTCTGAATATCCCGACTGTTTCGTTTCACCTTTGATGCCGCTCCTGCTGCGGCTTCCTTGACCGATTGCGTCACCACATGGGTCGCTTGGCCAATCTCCTTCACGCTGGAAAATAATGAGTCCAGTTCCTGCATTTTTTTCTGCGCATCTACCGTTACAGCATTTGTATTGCGGACAACCTCACGGGCATCATGGCTGATTTGCAATATTTCAGTTCTCAAATCGCCAAGCGTTTTTTTGGCGTCTTCGATCGCCGCTCCCGCCAGCTTCAGTGTTTTGAAAGCAGCCAAGAGCATGAGTACTGTGGCTATTGCCACCACGACTATACTAATTTCCACAACTAAATTCATAGGATCACGGCCCCTTCCAAAGTATCCTTTCTCCCGTATTACCCCCCACAGCAAAGGTTGAAACGACAAAATCCAGAATCACTCAAATTTTTCCGATTGGACCTCGCATGCTATAATAAGTAGAAAGAAGAATCCTCGCCTGGGAAGTACGGGCTTTTCGATATGAGGCTGTACAAGAAGGAGGCTGTTATGCTTACACCACGCAATATTAGCATTCGATTCAAAATAGCGGTGGGCTATATACTCATCATTTGCTGCCTGGGCGCAGCAGTCGTTGCCGTGTCCGAGCGAATCCAATCGCTTCAGAACGAGATTGAGACGATTACATCGAGAGATATGAACATTCATAACTTAATTACGAGCATCCGGTACAATGTCATCAGCATGGAGACCAGCCAGCGGGGCTATCTGCTGACAGGTGACGAAAACTACTTGAAGCCGTATACGGAAAGCAAAGCCGAGTGGGAAGACAATTTGAACCGTCTCAGCGGCTTTTTTAACAACGATAACGAGAAACGGAGAGACCTGGATAATATAAAGGCCACCATTCAGCATTGGATTGAGGTATCCGGCGAACCGACCATTGCGCTCAAGCGGGAAAACAAAACCGAAGCTATTATCGATTATTTCAAAAACGATCCCGGCAAAGAAGACGTCGACCAGCTGCGCGATCATCTGGAGCAGCTGCGCCTTAAGCATTTGGAGACCAATCGGATTTATATCGGGGAATTGGAGAAACGGAACGAGCTGCTGACGTTCAGCTTAATTGGCATACTCATTGCCGTCGCTGTCGTCTCATTCATTATCGTCGCTTACGTATCCAACGCCATCGTACGAACGATACGCCAGGTATCGTCTACGATCACCGAGATCGCCGATTCCAGAGGGGATCTGACCAAACGGATTAAAGTCAATTCAAAGGACGAAATCAGAGATTTGGCCAACGCGACCAACGTGTTGCTGGAGAGCCTTGAAGCTCAGTCCTGGGTTCAAACCCATGTCGCCGAAGTGGCGACCATGAACCACGGTGTCAAAGATTTGAAGCAGCTTGCTTCTTCGTTCCTGAGCAAGGTCGCGCCTATGATCGGCGCCTCCTACGGCGTCTTCTACTACCGCAAGGGAGCAGGAGAGCAGTTGCGCATGGACAAGCTCGCAGCGTATGCCGCTGGCGGAGATGAGACGGCGAAGGGCAGCTTCCGCTTCGGCGAAGGGCTGGTCGGACAATGCGCGCAGGACAAGCGGCCGTTCTTGCTCAACCAGCCTGAGCATTACAATGCCAGCATCACGACCGGATTAACGGAGATAAAGCCAAGAAGCGTGCTCGTCATCCCTGTCGAATTCGAAGGCAAAGTCATTGCCGTCATCGAATTTGCGTCGCTCGATCCCTTCCTCGCCCAGCATCTGAAGCTGCTGGAGGCGATCGAAGACCACTTCGGCGTCGCCATCGACAATGTAGCGGGACGCATGGAGGTCGAGCGGCTTCTCGGCGAATCCCAAGCGATGACGGAGGAGTTGCAGGCGCAGACAGAAGAGCTGCAAGCGCAGTCCGAGGAGCTGCAGATGCAGCAGGAAGAGATGCGCATGACCACTGAGCACTTGGAAGAGCAGAACCTATATGCGGAACAGAAGACGAAGGAACTGGAGCTGGCCAAGGCAGAGCTGGAGGATTATGCGGAGAAGCTGAGGCAAAGCGCGCAATACAAAACCAACTTCCTGGCGAATATGTCCCATGAGCTGCGCACGCCGCTCAACAGCATTCTCATTCTGTCCCAAATGCTGTACGAGAACGACAGCAAGTCGCTCTCTCCCGAGGAGGAAGGCTATGCTCGTGTCATCCATTCCTCTGGCAACGACCTGCTGGCATTAATCGATGATATTCTTGACTTATCCAAGATCGAAGCCGGCAAAATCGCCCTGATCGTAGATGAAGTCAACGTCTCGGAAGTTCCGGAAATGCTGAAGCTTAGCTTCGATCCGATTGCCGATAAGAAGGGGCTCTCCTTCTTGATTGAGCAGCAACGCGAATTGCCGCCGATTATCCGGACGGATGGCCAGCGCTTGCAGCAAATTTTGAAGAACCTGCTGTCCAACGCTTTCAAATTTACCGAAAGCGGCACGGTCACGTTGAAGCTTCATCAGGCCGATCCGTCGACCATACAAGAGCATTTGCCGGATACAGACGCAGAGAGCTTCATCGCCTTCTCGGTCATCGACACCGGCATTGGAATACCGAAGGATAAGCAGGAGCTTATCTTCGAAGCGTTCCAGCAAGTCGACGGCAATACGAACCGCCTCTACGGCGGAACGGGACTTGGCTTGTCGATATGCAGCGAATTTGCCCATCTGCTGGGCGGCTGCATCGTCGTCGACAGCGAGCTTCACAAGGGAAGCACCTTTACGTTGTATTTGCCGTTTCAGATTAACGAAGCGCAGTTTGAGCTTAACCAGGCAATGCTGGAGGCCGCGGCTGCCGCTCCAAGCGGAATAACGGCAAGACATACAGATAGAATCGACCCTCCATCAGCTATACCGGCTGTGGAGGCAGCTCCTTCGCACAGAGAAGAGGAACAATCCGAGTACCATGAAGGTGACTCCGCATTCTTGAATAAGCGCGTGCTGCTCGTAGAGGATGATGCACGCAACGTCTTCGCATTAGTTAGAGCGCTGGAGACGAAGGGATTGGAAGTAACGGTTGCACGCAACGGACAGGAATGTCTGGAAATAGTCGATACCGACTCTAACTACGATTTGGTCCTGATGGATATCATGATGCCTGTCATGGATGGCTTCGAGACGACCAAAGAGCTGAAGAAGCATCCGTTGATGAAAAGCACGCCAATTATCGCTTTGACAGCCAAAGCGATGAAGAGCGATCAAGAGAGCTGTCTGGCAGCCGGCGCGTCCGACTATATTAGCAAGCCAATCCAAATGGAGCAGTTGTTCTCGCTGATGAGGGTTTGGCTGACAAAGCAGGTGGAACATTAACATGGTGGATGACGGCGAATTGCGACAGGGCGATTCCTTGCGAGACTTAGATGATGAGCCCTCTGATTACGGAGAGATTGAAGAGCTTGAGCTGGATTTGCTGCTGGAGGCCATCTATCGGCTAAGGGGTTTTGACTTCCGCCATTACCTCCGCTCCTCCCTGCGCAGACGGGTAAGGCATCGGATGAATCTGGAGAAACTCCCGACCATCTCGGCGCTGCTGGGCAAGGTACTGCATGAGGAAGGATTTCTGGAGAGGCTGCTAGAGGATTTCTCCATCAAGGTGACGGAGATGTTCCGCGATCCGGAGTTTTTCCTGGCCTTCCGCAAGATGGTCGTGCCTCATCTTCGGGAACTGGATGAGCTGCGGATCTGGCATGCAGGATGTGCCACTGGCGAGGAGGTCTACTCCATGGCGATTCTGCTGCAGGAGGAAGGTCTGCTGGACCGCTCCACCATCTATGCGACGGATATGAGCAAGGTAGCTGTTGCTCAAGCCAAGCAAGGCAAGTTCCCGCTCAAGCGCATGCAGGCTTATACCCGCAATTACTTGCAGGCAGGCGGCACGCGCGAGTTTTCCGCCTATTACAAGACAGACCATTCCTATGCCTTCTTCCCGCCTGAAATTAAGGAGCATATGATGTTCGCCGAGCATAATCTCGCGACAGACGGTTCCTTTAACGAATTTCATGTGATTCTGTGCCGCAATGTGTTGATTTACTTTGATGCCGAGCTTCAAAACAGAGTACATCGCGTATTGACGGACAGTCTGGCGCCCAGCGGCTTTCTGGCGCTGGGGAGCAAGGAATCCTTCCTCTCCCCTCATAAGTCCAAGTTCGCCGAATATACGCCAGAAGAGAGGATCTTCCGCAAGCTATAAGACTCGGATGGCTATAACACCTCCGAGCTCTCCCTTGCAAATCAGATAGCATCCTACCATTTCCACACAGCAAAATGGCGTGTCGCTTCGGTCAACCAAGCGCACGCCATTTTATATTCTCATGTATAATAGCATCCTCTACATTCCATCCGCCGCGAGGCACAGAGGCTCTTGTGTTCATCCCCGGTATTTCATGAGTCGAACTTCCGTCCGCTGCTCATCGGAATTCATCTGCACCTCATCCATTAAGGCTTCCATCAGATAAATGCCCAGACCGCCCACGCGCAGCTCGCTGGGATGGTTGCCCTGGATGCCGGAAGCCGCCTTCCGAGCATCGGAATGCGCAAAGGGAATGCCGTAATTCACGACGCGAATCGCCAGACTGTTAGCATCGGATTCAAAGGCGACATCGATCACACCGTCACCGGCCTGCTCTCTCTCCGCGCCATGCAGTACCGCATTGCTGCAAGCCTCAGATACCGCTACCTTCATATCCTCAATGTCCTCGAAAGAGAAGCCCAGCTTGGTCGCAACGCCCAAGAGACAATTCCTGACCAGATCGATATAGTCCGCATCTGCCGGTATTTGCAAGTGTACAGCTTTCATGCCCCTGCCTCTTCCTTCAAGTAGCCCGTTAAACCTGTCATATCGAACAATCTCCGCACAGTCGACGGAATATTGCGCACATAGAACGGCGCGTTCACGCTATCCCTCGTCTTCAGAATCGAGACGATAATACCGATGCCCGTGCTGTCGATATATTTCAGTCCCTCAAGATCCAGAATCATAGCCAGATCCGTACGCCGCAAATAAGGGTCTACTGCCGCCTGCAGTTGGGGAACGACAGCCAGATCGAGCTCCCCGCCAAGCTTTAATACAAACTGTTCATTCGTCTCATACTGTTCCATACGAAAAGGTTCCATTTTCATTCTTCCCATTCACTCCGCTCTATTTGACCTTATATTGATCCTATCAATTGAATCCTGAATAGACAAGCTATACCGTTGCGATATGGTAGTAGCTTACATACTGCGGCTCATGCGTTTCTTCATCGAGGAACAGCTTCAATACAGCGTCATCCCGCTGGAATACGATGCCGTCCTCTGCGGTATAATCGGGCTGGCCGAATGCCTTCGTCAAAGCAGACTTTGTAATGGACAATGTCTCGCCGTCTACCTGCAAGGCCTTGTCTGCCTCGATGTTGACATACTGGATGAATTCACCGTAGAAGGCGATTTCCATATCCGAATATTCATATACCTCCAGATCGCCCCATAGATCGTCCACCGACTTGCTCACGGGTTCGCCCAGCTTGGATACGACGGCTTCAGGGGTATCGTAAAGGCTAATTCCATTTACACTATCCAGTTCAAACCCGTTGCCCTCGGATAAAGCAATGCTCGCTTCCGACGTCTGCGGCTCTGCAGCAGGATCCTCGTCTTCCGCCTGCACATACATAGACGCTTCCTCCGCATGATTCATAAGTCCAGTTGTATCATAGATAGCCGGCACAATAGCCAGCGACGCTCCTGCAACATGCCTCAACGGCATCTGTGCATCAGCCTGCTGCTCTGACGACTGAATCCCCATTGCGACAACACTCACTATAATAAAGACATACAGAATGATTGCTCTCATGATGAAACTCCCTCCCGCTATGGATGCTTATGCTTCACTTAGCTTTCAAGGTTCCTATGATCATGTATAAACCATTCTCTGTCATTTGAAACATACGGATTGTCGCTACTTCAGCATAATCTGCAATAAGCAAATATCGTCGCGCTGCCTGCTGCTGCCATCCTCGTTCTGCATTAAGGCCTCTACGATCTCTCCCGGCTCTGCGCCGGGACACTTCCGAATGCTCTCCGCAATGCGTGTGACAAGCGTATCGTCTTCCTCCGTGCCCATCGCTTCCAGCAGTCCATCCGTATAAAGCGCAATGACCGTACCCGGCGTATAAGGAACCATGCCTTTGCTTACACGGATATGCTCGAACAATCCGATAGCCGGGCCGCTGGGACTTAACATCACCAGAGAATCGTCCGTTACGACGAGACCTGGCGGATGGCCCGCATTGATGTATTCGACCGTATGATTCGCGGTATCAATCAGGACGAAGACGGCCGTAAAGTAATAGTTCATCAGCTCGTCGGAGCGATAGAGCTGCCCCATATACCGGTTCAGCTCCAGGATGACCTCCTCCGGATCAGTGATGCGCATCATCATATCCTTCAGTACCGAGGAGATGAACATGCATACAAGCGATGATGAGATGCCATGACCCATCATATCCAGCAGAATGACGGCATAACGGTCCCGGTCGATGCGGAACCACGCATAGTAGTCTCCTGCCAGCTCAAAGGAAGGACGGTAATCAGCCAAGATGCTGATTTGCTCGTTCTGAATAGGCAAGCTAAGGACGCTCCGCTGCACTTGCTTGGCCAACTCCAGCTCATAGCGAATGCGCTTGTCCCGCTCCTTATGCCAATCCTTCTCATGCTTCAACCGGAGCGCAGAACGAATACGCGCCATCAGCTCCAGCTTATTGATCGGCTTCATGACATAATCGGTTGCGCCTGCATCAAGCGCCTCCGCCAGCTTAAGGGAATCGCCGACCGCCGTCACGAATATAATCGGCACATCGCGGTAGCGATCATCCGCTTGAATGGTTCTGCAGGCTTCCAGCCCGTCAATCTCCGGCATCATCATATCCAGCAGGATAAGGTCTACCGGCTCCTCGGCACGGCATTCCGAATCCAGATGCAGCATGCCGAATAATTGTCGGGCGGATGAAGCGATGCGCAGATCGGAATATCCTTCTTTGGTTAATATCGTTCTTATAATCATCTGGTTCGTCACATTGTCGTCTACGATTATAATACTCAAGTGAATTGTCCTCCTATGACAAGTTGCTGAAGAGGTATATAGCAATAGCCTACCCTTGCGGGCAGGCTATTTCAACCTATTTGTACGGAGGTTGGTTATGCATCGGATAAGTGTAAGGGTAGAAGTAGACTTCTCTGTCGAAGTCATCGTCATAATACTCCCTGCCGCCCCAGGCGATGACGACAATCGCATCCCGGTCCATCGCGGCTTCCAGCCTTTCCGCTTCGTCCTTCGCCACGCCCAGCGATCTCATCTTGGCTCTGAGGCCATCGCCCGTCGATCGGAATATATTGGCAATCGATGTGCCTAGCCCTTGCTCCGCTACTCCGATCTCTTCCGCATCTGTACGCTCTGCCAGACGCTTCGTCCTTGTCTTGTCATGAGTCAGTACGAAGACCCGATCCTCCGCATAACCTTCATGGCGGAATTGTCTCACTTGCTCCTGCACTTCATCGCGTGTCATGACTGTACGTACTTTGGTTTGTTCTGTATTTGCCGTTTTCATGATAAATCCCTCCTGAAATGAATGATGTGAATGGTCGTTTCCTTAAGCATACTGCCTGGGTATCATTAGACTTTTCTTCTGCCTAGAATCAGGGAAGCCAAGAACAAAACTACGAAGATAACGAATAGGACCTTGGCTATTCCCGCCATAGCGGAAGCTATGCCCATGAACCCGAAGATTCCAGCTACCAGAGCGAAAATGAAAAACATTAATGCCCATCCCAGCATAGGAATCACCGCCTTTCTGATTGTCGGCGATTGTGCTCGCCGGCTTGCTTGTTCTTAACCCAATCAGTCCGCCTTGAAACAAATGAAGCATGTATAATTTTTGACAGTTCTCATCCGATTCAACCGTTCAATCCATGGGTAAGGAGAGCTATACCTTTTATAAAGGAGTGTATCATTATGAATACGAATATTCCGCAGCGCAACGTGGAAATCGAAGAACGGCATGTTCAGAAGAAGTCGGATTCAAGCCAGGTTCTGTCTACCCTTATCAAATATACCGCATACATCGTAATCGTCTTTGGCATCCTGTACTTCCTCGTCCGATTTGTATTCCCTCTCTTCTAAGAGGGATACGGCAGAAGCCGCTTGAAGAGCATGCTCTTCAAGCGGTTTTTTGCGTTTTATGCCCAACCGCAATCTAGCCAGACATGAAGAAAACCTCCCTGTCTCAGGGAGGTTTCTATAGCTGTCTCATCTATGATTATTCCGTCACCGTATCGTCGGCATCGCCAGGCACGATTGGTTCTGTTGCAAGCGGATCATCCGTCACAATCGGTGCGTTATTATTCAAGTTGTTGGATGTCCCGTTCGTGTCGCTGTTGCAGGCTGCGGCTGTGAAAATCATAATTGCACACATCGTAGCTGTCAGCAGCACCTTTGTCATGCGTTGCTTTTTTGCGAGCTTATTCATTGTATCTTCCTCCTGATTGATCGTTTTAGGGTATGGAGCTCAGCGTCTCCTATCCCTACTTAACCCAACCTTCTCAGGATGAATCATCTCTTCCCATGAGAAAAAACTCAGAAACCGGTTGGCCTACCGTTCACCCTTCAGTAGCCGATCAATGCCAGAGGCAATGATCCCGGACCCCCGCTCCACATTGGCCAGCACATGCGCGTAAGCGCCCGACTGCAGATAGGCCGAAGACAGCATGACTACACCCGGATCGCTTCCCATCACAAAATACTTGAACGGCTTGCCGTCTATGATCGTTATCCACACGCCATAGCCGTAGGAGGTATGCTCATTCGAAGCCGCATGCGGATGCAGCAAAAGAGCCGTTGACTCCTCAGACAGCAGCCGGAAGCTCAGCAGCGCATCCCAGAATCGGTCCAGATCGCGAACGGTCGTATAAGCGCCGCCATCCGCCCCTCCTATGATCGGGATGGAGAACTGGTTCGTGCGCCAATCGGTATCTGTACCGATATAGCCGAGCGCTGTCCGTTCCGGCAGCCGGTCCATGGCGAAATAACCTGAATCGTCCATCCCGCAGCTACGGAAAATATGCTCCTCGATATAAGAGGTGAAGCTCTGACCGCTTATCTTCTCCACGATCAGACCGAGCAGAACGAAGCCTGAGTTGCAATAAGAGAATCGCTCTCCCGGGGCAAACTTCATCTCCTGCGTATCGAATAGCGGCAGAAAGTCCGATGGCGACTTTATGCGATACGTGGGTATTGTGTTCCATAAGTCCTCATAGTGACTCATGGTCTCCTCATCAAAGTAATCCGGCACACCTGAGGTATGAGTAAGCAAGTGATGAACATTGACACGGGGATCAAATGCCGGAAAGGAATGATCCACAACATCCTTCAGCAAGGAATCGTAAGCCAGCTTTCCTTGCTCTACAAGCTGCGCAATCGCCACAGCGGTGAAGATTTTGCAGCCGGATGCGATACCGAAACGCGTATCGGCGTTATTGCGGATGCCTTCGCTGCGATTGGCAAAACCGTAGCTCTGCTCGAACCGCTCGCCGTTCGCGTTCACCCTTAGCGATCCGGAGAACGACATTGCGGCCTTATCATTAAAGTCCTGTACAATTGCTTCTATCTGATTAGCTAATCGCACGGTATTCACTTCCTTTAACTATACTCTCTACTTTCCCCAACGCCAGCTGCTGCATTATTCCGAAGGCGCCAAGCCGCTCTCTCTCATCAATTCAATCAGGGCGGCTCTGGCATCCCCCTGGAACAGGCCTCCGTGATAGCAGACCAGCTTCCGAATCGGGTACGTCAACATGCGTTCGACGGTGCCTAGAGCCGCTTCCATATCCAGCGTGAACTGCGGATTGGCAATGCCAAGCTTGCCGTCCTCTTCGATCACAACCGCATCTCCTGCAATCATCGTACCGCTCTCCCTGATGAATAGAGATGCATGCCCCGGCATATGTCCTGGCGTATGGACAACCTCCGTTCCCCCGCACCACGGAAGCAGCGCTCCGTCGGCCTCCGTACGATGCACCAGAGCAGGCTCCATGCTCTTCAGAAAGGCGATAAAATCTTCCGCCTGCGTTCTTGCCTCCTCCGGCATTCCTTCCAGAGAAGCCTCGGCTTGGATTAGCCTTAGCGACTTGCGCTTGCCCGACACATATAGCGCCTCCAGCTCATAGGTGATCGTCTCTGCCTGCGGGTAAGCCCTCTGCAATTCCGCAAGCGCTCCAATATGGTCCATATCGTGATGAGTGACAAATATATGCGTCATATGCTGGAGCGTCAATCCTTGCAGGCCAGCCGCTTCCTCCAGCAACGGCACGAAGCCGGGATAGCCGCAATCGACAAGCACCATATGGCGATCATCCCGCAATATGACGGGCGTTATGGTCTGCCGTTGTCCGCCATGTTCAAAAGTAATGGGCAGGCTGTACACCTTGTTCATTCCATTCACATCCTATTCTAGAGCTTTGGCGGAATACGATGGCGTGTCGCCTGCTCGAATCCGTAAGCCAGCTTAATAAGTGTCGGCTCGCTAAAGGCAAGGCCGGAGAAGATGACGCCGAACGGCCCCTTCGTCGAATCGCCATCCTCATCGATGATGCCATTCGCCGAATATCCTGCCGGAACGCAGATTAGCGGATAACCCATTCGGGCCGCCATATATTTGCCATCGGCATCGCCAGGCAGAAGAAGCGCATCCAGCCGCTCCCGCTTCATCAGATACTCGATGCCTTGACGTCGCGCCCTCTCCTTATACGAAGCCTGCTCCTGCTCGTACTGCTCCTTCGTCATCACGGACTCCGACTGCTCCAGCGTGTCCTGACCATACTTCAACGTCTGTTCGGCATGGTCCCGATGATAAGCGATTAATTCCGTTAAGGAATGCACTGGCGAGGATTCATCCAAGCGCGACAAATAAGCGTTGATGCCCTGCTTGAACTCATAACCGACGACGCCTTGATTCCAATTGCTGTATTCCACCGGCAAAGGGATATTATCGACGATCGTTGCACCCTCGCGCTTCAGCGCCGCGATGGCATCTTCCATAATCGCGAGCCGTTCCTCGTCCAGATGCTCATAGTAGGGACGCGGAATTCCGATTCTCGCATGAGACACATACGACGCATCCAGGAATGCCGTGTAGTCCAGGCAAGCCGCTTCTTCCCTAACCTCCGTCAGCGTATCGTGCTCATCCCATCCTGCGATTGCTCCTAACAGGATAGCCGCATCCGCGACTGTTCGGGCAAGCGGCCCCGGCGTATCCTGATTAATTGAGATTGGGATAATACCCGATCTGCTGGCAAGTCCCACTGTAGGCTTGATGCCTACCAGCGCATGCTGAGCAGCAGGTCCTACAATGGAGCCAGCCGTCTCCGTTCCGATTGCAGCTGCCGCGAGGTTTGCGGCGACCGCCGCTGCTGATCCAGAACTGGAGCCGCTGACGAACAGCTCGCCCGGACCATAAGGATTAAGCACCTGTCCACCCCGCGAGCTGTAGCCCGCCGGCATGCGGCTGGACATAAAGTTCGACCATTCCGTCATATTGGCTTTTCCCAGCAGCACAGCACCCGCCTCCCGCAGCTTGGCTGCAATGAAAGCATCTTTCGCCGCTATGCTATTCGCTAACACAATGGAGCCGGCGCTTGTATGCATGCGGTCTCCCGTGTCGATATTATCCTTCAGCAGAATCGGAATCCCGTGCAGCTTCCCCCGGCTTCCTCTCTCCTTCCGCTCCGCATCAAGCGACCGGGCAATGTCTATCGCATCCGGGTTCAGCTCCAGAACGGCGTTAATAAGGGGATTGATCTCCCTTATCCGATCTATGTACGCCAAAGTCAGCTCCTCTGAGCTGATCCGGCCCGATTCCATTGCCGATTGCAGGCTCATGATATCGGCTTCTACCATCCATTCTTTCAACGTGATGTTCAATTCGTTCTCCCCCGACACCTTATAGATATAGATTAAACCTACCATATCCCCCACAGACTCCGGTACGGAAAGATCAATTATATTCAAATGATAACAGCGTACGTATTATGGTTGTTGCTGGTCGAGATATCGCGGCTGCGCTGCGAATGGCTTGTCCGCTATCAGCTTCCCTTCCTGATCGAGGGCACGGATGGTCCAGTTCTCTTCCGTATAATCATCCAGCACCAGTAGCGCATATCTGCCCGTGGCCTCCTCCCACTCGTAGTGATTGGGATTGGCTTTTACATCATCAAGAGTCATCGTATAAGGCTCATCATAGGCCAGATCCTTCAGATGATTGCCTGCCGACAGATAGCGAATCTGCGAATCGTCCCTCACCCGAATGCCGACCAGAAACCATATATCGTCGCCTCCGCTTCCATATCCGGCCAACTCGAACGGCTGTCCATCCTCTTGAGCGCGAAGACTGCCGCCTTCGCCTCCATGAGCGTACAGCAAGCCCCAGAGCGTATGCAGCTTGCCCACGCCGAAGGTTCCATGGAAGGTATCCTCATAAAGCACAGCCTTGCCGCCAGGCATATCCTCGGACAGAATAACTCTGTAATCCTTGTGGAAGCCCGCCGAGATTGCCGACGACATAGTGAAGCGGTAACCCGCTAGCCAGCCGTACGCTACAACTAAGAGTGCTATTATTCCGATTCCCCAATACACTTTTTTCTTCATAGCTGTACTCCCCTCTGGTTCCCTGTATCCTGTTGCCCTAGCACCATCTCCATAAAAGTCCGATGAGCACGGGACAGCCATTTGTTCTTGTGATAACAGACTTGTCCGTAGAACGTCAGCTCATCGTCCGTCTGAAGAGCAGCCATATCCTTGCTCCTCAGCATCCCCTCCACACTCATATAAGGCATGAGGCTGATGCCCAGGCCGCTGACGACGCACTGTTTCATCGCCTCCATACTGGTGAACTCCATATGGCTGCCGACTGTCCAAGCTTTGCGCTCCATATACGACTCGAAGGTTCGGCGGAGCGAGCAGTTTTTTTCGCTGAAGATGATGCATTCGTCCTGCAATTCTCCCATTGAGCGGGCGGCCAGATGGCTGCCGCCAACAAAGACCAGAGGCGACTCCAAGAATGGGATGGCGATAAGCTGCGGATCATCGACATGCGGTTCCAGCGTAACGGCAATATCCAGCTCCCCGGTGTGGAGCATCTCTCGCAGCGGCATGCAGTTGTCATTTATGAGAGACAGAGTAACCTCCGGATATTGTTTCTTGAACTGCGACAAGACCGGCCCTAGCTTGTAGACGGTCATCGTCTCCGACGCGCCGATTCGCAGCTCTCCCCGAACCGTATGATTGTCCTCAGAGATATGCTTGATTTTCGAATAAGCCGTAAGCAGCTCCACGACATAAGGATACAGCTCCTTCCCCGCTTCCGTTAACACGATTCGCTTCCCTAATCGGTCGAATAAGGGATAGCCGATCTCCTCTTCCAGTTGCTGAATATGGGAGGTAATCGTAGCCTGCGAATATTGCAAAGCCTGAGCCGCCTTCGTAAAGCTGCCGAGATCGGCTGCCGATTTGAACGTCTGAAACTGCCGTATATCCATCCTCATCGCTCCTTCTTATCAGAAATGCTGAATATATCCTTGAAATGTTTCAATTTTACTAATAATAGTTTCTATTTTATCATGAATTCAACGAATTCAAATCAGATAGGAGATAGAAGCATGAGCCGAATTTGCCTATTGCTGCCGAATGGCTTCGAAGCTGTTGAGGCAAGCGTATTTACCGATGTATTGGGGTGGAACCGGGAGGAAGGGGATGGATCAACCGAAGTCGTGACGGTCGGAACTCGTGAGAAGCTGGCTTGCACGTGGAACTTTACCGTTCTGCCGGAGAAGCTGCTGGCTGATGTGAGCGTCGATGAATTCGATGCGCTCGCCTTGCCTGGGGGATTCGAAACGGCTGGATTTTACGAGGATGCATTCCGGGAGGATGTACTGGCCTTCATTAGAGAATTTGATCGCCAAGGCAAGTGGATCGCATCTATCTGCGTAGCCGCGCTTATGATTGGCAAAAGCGGGGTGCTGGAGGGCAGGCGGGCAACGACGTATAACCTGAACAATCGCAGGCGCCAGCTTATGCTGGAGGAGATGGGAGCATTGGTTGTTCCAGATGAGCGCATTGTCGTTGACCGCAATATCATCACTTCCTATAATCCCTCTACCGCTTTCGACGTCGCATTTATGCTGCTTGAAAAGCTGACAAATGCCGACAACGCCAATGAGGTCAGACGTTTAATGGGGTTTGCTTAACAACAAACCGATGATACCGAAGACGGTTAGCAGCACCCCTTCGCCCGGCTTATTTATTTGTGGAGCCAACACAACCATTAAAACACCAATCAGCACAAATACCAATGACGCCAAACCGAGATCAACCAAACGGCCGCGCTTCGCAAACACTTGAAAATCAATCATAGAAATCCTCCTGGTCCGTTTCATTTTCCGATGCAACATCTTCGCCTCTTCCAACGTACTATTCCATAAGACTAGCAACCGAAGGGAGCGGATATGAAGTGGAGTTGTACTTTAACGATCGATTCTTCAGCACGGGCCAGACCGACATTATGGATAAAGGAGGAATGCCGGCTGGCATGCTGGATCTGGAGAGTATGCTGACCTCTTCCATCTCTGTCTTCGGACAGGGCTCCAGTCTGCGCTGCACCGGCAAGTTCCGATTTATGGGCAATACGTGGGAGGTTTCGGGCGCTGCTGGTGAAGAGCTGGGCACGCTGCGGGCCAAGTTTTCCTTATTCAGCAAGCGATACGAATATGATGCGGGCTACCGCGGCATTTATACGATTGAATCTCCGGCCTTTTCTCAGGATTATGCCATATTAGACCGGAGCGAGACGACCGTTGCCACGTTCCAGAAGGTAAGCGGCTGGCTCCAACCCGGTGCATTCCGTCTGCTTAATGACGCTAGCGAGCTTGACAGCTATGAGCTGGTTGCCGTCATTATGGGCGTGCACAGCATTCAGAAGCGCAACAACAACCATGCGGCTCACTCGTAACCTTAAGTGAAACTCTTTCCCTTTGCTGCCGGCAAGGGATTTTTTTATTCTATCCACCTCTGCCCGCGGCATATGGCCTGAGTTCCGACAGTCCCTGCTTCAACCGGCGAACCCCTTCCCTCAATTGCTCCGCATCAAGATGACCATAGCCCAATATAATGCGGTGCTTATGTCTGCCCTTCACCAGAGTATGATATTCTACCGGATAGACCTTTACGCCATCGTCTAGCAGACTCGCCAGCCGTTCTTCCGTAAAGCTGATGCCCCGGAATGAAACGACACAGTGCAATCCCGTTGACTGTCCCGTTACTTCTATCTCATCCCCGAACGCTTCCTTCAGCGCGCGAAGCAATACATCTCTCCTGCTCCGGTACAGCTTCTTCATTTTGGCAATGTGGCGTTCAAGCCCTCCGCTCTCGATATAGCGAGCCAGGACAAGCTGATCAAGGGAAGACGTATGCAGATCCGAAAACCACTTCAAGCTGCGGCACGCCTCAACTAAATAACGGGGAAGCACCAGATAGCCCAGTCGAAGCGCAGGCGATAATATTTTGCTGAACGAACCGATGTATAGCACACGTTCCGGCTCCAATCCCTGCAGCGAACTGATTGGGGGCCCTTCGTGGCGGAACTCGATATCATAATCATCCTCTACCAAATAACATCCCCGCTCCCGCGCATAGTGGACCAGTTGGATACGGCGCTGAATCGATAATGTGCCGCCAAGCGGGAACTGATGCGACGGGGTTAGAAAAATAAATGCAGGATTCATTTCCTGCGGCAACAGGGATGTCCTCATGCCATGCTCATCGGTAGGTACGGGATACAGCTCGGCGCCCGACTGCTTGAAGATGGTCTGAATATCCCGCGTAATAGGGTCTTCTATTATCACTGGATCACCCGCTGAAAGTAGCAGCCTCGCGGCCAGCGTCAGCGCCTGCGTCGCTCCTGAGGTCATCACAATTTGCTCCGGCAGACAGCGCACTCCTCTTGTTTTGGATAGATACTGTGCCAGTGCCCTTCTTAATTCCAAACGACCTTCCGGAGCGCCGTAGCCGAAAGCCGCCGCTGACGTTTCAAGCCAAACCTCATGAGACAGCTTGCCCCAGCTTTTGCGCGGAACCGCGTCAAGTGCCGGTATGCCGGAACGGAAGTCAATGACCGCATGTTCTGCAGCCGACTCCTCTGCTTCGAGGAAGTCCTCGGCTGTATAATGTCCATGCGCCTCCTCCAGATAGGCCCCTTCCGCTACATACGTGCCTGATCCTCGCTCTGCCATAAGGAAACCCTCTGCCAACAGCTGATCGTAAGCCTCAAGCACCACATTCCGCGACAGATGGAGCTCCTTCGCCAGCTCGCGCGTGGAGGGCAGCTTATCGCAAGG
Organism: Paenibacillus sp. NPDC057967; assembly: GCF_042887015.1. Taxonomy (NCBI): domain Bacteria; kingdom Bacillati; phylum Bacillota; class Bacilli; order Caryophanales; family Paenibacillaceae; genus Paenibacillus; species Paenibacillus sp. NPDC057967. The sequence goes on along the minus strand of NZ_JBHVQB010000002.1, from coordinate 154,179 downwards.
ACGCAGCTCCCCTCTTAATATCCGATCACGGATTTGCTCATATAATTGCCGGTTCAAGGCCATGTCCAAATTACGATCGACGGGTATCCAAAGCATAGTCGCTGGTTTCCTTTCCTATCAGGCAACAAGCCATTATAGATCCTGCGACAAACGAATCATATCCACGACTTGTATCCCGTTCTCGACTATTTCTTCCTCATAATGCCGGATGAAGAAGTCCCTATCTACGCCTGTAATCCGAAAGCCGCATTTCTGATAGAGCGCCAGCTGGCTTACGCTCGAATTGCCGGTTCCGATCTCAATTGTTGTATAACCCGTAAGTCTGGCCTGCTCGAGGGCGTGGTTCACCAATTGCTTGCCGAATCCTTTGCCCTGACAGCCTTCATCTACCGCTACATTCACAAGCTCAACGGTCTCTGGCCTTGTGGGCAGCAAGACATAGACGCCTACTATTACGCCATTCTCTGATTCTCCGATAAAGCATTGCCCTCTGCTCAAATATTGTTCGACCAGCTTCTGAGAAGGATCAGCCAATAGAAGCAAATCCATCGGCGGTTGTTCCCCCGCTTGCAGCATCCGTATATTCATCATCATTTCTCCTTAGATAGTCGTTCAGGCTGCACCAGTATGCCGGCCCAGCTAAGAGGCCCTACAACACTAAGTGGTACCTTGAAAATAGCGTAATAGTGGATCTCTTGCAAACCATTTTAACATGATAGATTGAGGACATACAGAACGAAGGAGTGTGCAACCGATGATTCAACCGCAAGAACAAGCTGCCCATGCCCTAAAATCAATTTCCCGCAATGAAACCATTAAGTCCTATATCCGGCAGTCCAGCGAGCTGTATCCCCTTCTGCGGAGAGCCGCGCTAAGGTTCGTCACTGGCGATACGCGCGAAGAAGCGCTGGAAGCAGCGAAAAGGATAACGATGAACGGTTATGGTGTGACGGTGGAGTACATCGGAGAGAACACCTCTACCGAAGCAGAGTGCTTGAAGGCCACCGCAGAGTTCCAATCCATAATTGAGGCTTTCGGCCATCACTCGCTGGAAGAGACGGTGTCGCTTGACTTGTCCCATATCGGATTATCCATCAGCAGCGAGCTCGCATATGACAACCTGAGCAGGCTGGCTGAAATCGCTCAGCGCTTCGGCATCTCCCTCATGATCGGGATGGAAGAGTCCTCCAAGACGGATGCTATTCTGCACATTTACAAAAAAGTATCCGAGAGAATCCCCGCGGTCGGAGTAACGCTTCAGGCCCATCTCCATCGCTCTCCCGCCGACCTCCAGGAGCTGCTCCGCTACCCTGGCAAGATCAGATTGGTGAAGGGGGCGTATGGAGAGCCCCTCGAGCTTGCCCTGCCCCGCTCACCAGAGCTGAACCTTCGATACTTGGAAATGGCTGATGTTCTCTTGGAGAGCGGGCATCCTGTATCGCTAGCCACACATGATGAGTCGCTGCTGCAGGAATGGTCGCTCCGGTACGGTGTATTGCCACCCCATGCCGAATTCGAGATGCTGTACGGCATTCGGCCAGAACGGTTAAGCGAGCTTCGAGCTGAAGGCAGCCGCTGCAAGGTCTATCTTCCTTACGGAGAGGAATGGTATCTGTACGTATGCCATCGTATAGCGGAGCATCCGGAGAATCTGTATCAGGCGCTCGTCGACATGATTGAACCTTCAACACACGATCGAATGAATTCATACACCTAACGAGGATGGATACTGGTATAGATGAAAGAGGGAGAATCGCAAATACCGACTCTCCCTCCACTTCTTGTACTTGGTTTTGACAGCATGAATTATCTTGAGACATTAATGCCTGCTTAAGGCATGTTATGCGGGAGCTCCAGCACTACTGCATTGAGGATAGGAATAAATTCCACGTCTACTGCACCACTCTTCGAATAGCTGCCGCGACCAGCAGGAGCGGTCCCACCTTTGTATTCCGGCAGCCAGCCTACATACATTAACGAGCGCTGGTGTATGCTGAATATGGAGTTATACGCGTCTCCTGCAGGACGGAATTGCTTCCTGTCCGCTTCCATAAGCTGCACCCAATCCTCCGGGAACGGTATGACTCCATAATTTTGTTCGTCCAGAGAGACTGGCAACTCTATCTGGATGCGTGGCACGTAGAAATAATGTTCGTGCCGTGAGTAAGCGTTCCGATCTCGCAGCAGATAGAAGGTAAGCTTCTCCATCTCATCTTTTGGATCAATATGATAGACAAGCACCCGCTTACGGGGATCTTTAACATCAAGCTTCCAAATATGCGGCATGCCGTTGTTGTCTATCCGAGTCAATCGCCATTCATGTTTCTTCCACTCCCAGAAGCTCATGCCATGCTCGCCGTACAAAGATATAAACGGCACAAAAGCATGCTTGCTGTCCAGTAGATCGACAGCAGCCAGTTGCTTGACCTTAATTTCATTAGACATTCCATCAATGGCGTTTATCATAGCCTGCTCGCTGGGAAGCGATCCCGGCTTACCATCCCACTGGCTGAACCAGTAGACTGAAGCAGCTACTACTCCTATTGCCACAACGATAAGCACTTTAATTTTCACGAGCTGTCACCTCCACATCCATAAGAGGCTCTTCACTGCGGAAATAGTAATGGCGTTCCGGCGTTTGAATCAATACACCTCTGCCGTCGAACTCCAGGTACACGGATGTATCATATCCGCTTCCCCAACTCGACTTGGCTCCAATCAATGCGTAAGGGAATCTCTCATTCCCATAATTAACTTCACTCACCACGTTAGAGTCATAATACCAGTTCAACGTGTTTTGGGATTGTTTTAACTCAAGAGTGTGCATTCGGTTCTCAAACACAATATAATCCCAATTCACATCGCTTGCTGATGGATGAATGCTTACGATTTGAGCTTTTTCTGTATTTGCCAAGTACGTGGAAGGATTGGACTGATCGTAAACCGCTTGATGCAGCATAATGGCAAGCAGCGTCGTCCCCAAAAAAGTATAATTGGAGAGAAATCCAATCCATGCGAACTTGCGATAGGTATTCCAAGAGCCATTTCTCAAAAAAAAGTATAAGAGCCACACGCCCAAAGGCAAAAAAGCAATCTTAACGGGAGTTGCTAATATGATGAAATTTCCGGAGGTAGAGAATATGCCAACTAACGAAGCAAAAAGCATCTTCCAGAGGACGGGCTTCTCCTTCATCTTCTTATATTGGCGAAGTATCAAATAAAATACGACACCCCATCCCAAGATGGTAGCCATAATCAATATCACATTCTGAGGGAATTCCAATTGCAAGGCCATAGATACTGCCACGCCCCCTTTCAAAACTTCATTGCCCCTAATCACTACTGCTGTTAACCATCGTCCTGCGGCTCATGGACTTTTTCACTCTAACACACCTATTTTGGTAATGTAACCCTTTTTTTGCTCGTAAAAAAGACACCCTGACGACTTATGTCAGAGTGCCTTCCTAACCAACGGCATTATGCGCCGACCGTCACATCAGGCTTCATTGTCCGATTCTCGCCGAGCCGGTAGAACCAGACGGAGACGATGGAGACGACCGCGACGGTGATGAACAAGCTTTGCCCGCCGTAGCCCTGCAGCAGCATGCCGCCAAGCCATGGACCAAGGAAATGCCCTAAATTCGTAAAAGTCTGAGCTCCGAAGTACGTTCCTCGCATCTTGTCCGGCGCCAGCCGATCAATAATGATCGCTCCGGCAGGGAACGTCAGAATCTCGCCCCAAGTGAAAATAATCATGGATACAATGAGCATCCACCAGCTGTCGCTAAAGGCAAAACCGATATGGCCGATTGCATAGCTGATACTGCCAACCGTAATCGCCGTCATCGGCGACTTCTTCTCCGCCCACTTGGAGAACGGAAGCTGGAAGGCAATGACGACCACCGCGTTAATGCTCATCATCCAAGCGAACAATGTAACCCCGCTTGCGAACTGCCCGTCCACAAATTGAGATAAGGTTGACGTCATTTGTGAGTAAGAGATCGCGCTAATTACGCCCCCGATAATGAAATACCGGAATGCCCTGTCTCTCCGAATGACGCTCCAAGACTGCCCGATCGTAACTGGCTCCTTCTTCTCTCCCTCGATTCGGCGAATACCGAATTTGTTCAGCAGCACGTGAAGCAGGACGCCGTAGCATAGATAGATGCAGCCGGTAATGATCCACGGTAAGCTGCCGCTCATCGCAGCGAACAGCGTTCCGAGAAGCGGACCGACCGATACGCCAATATTAATGGCCATATAACGAAGGGAGAAGACGTGATAGCGTTTCTCCTTCTCCGTTAGATCGGCCATCAACGCCTGAGAAACAGGTTCATAGAAGGAACGGCATAACCCGTTAATGGCATTAAGCAAGGCGAATATGATCGGAATACCCGTAAAAGCAAATCCCAAAAAGACAAAGCCCCACATATAAATTGCCGTCAGCATAATGATTCTGCGGCCGAACCGGTCGGACAGGTAGCCGCCGAAGAAGCCGCCAAGCATGCCCGCAAGCGAGCCGATGCCAATCGTAACACCAATCATGGTCGGACTCATATCGGTCGCGGCCAGTAAGTAGATCGCGAGAAACGGCAAGCTCATGGAGCTGGCGATTCTGGCGAAGATGGTGCCAGCTAGCAGCACTTGAACAATGGGATGGTACTGGGTAACCGTCCCGAAGAAACGACGAAACATCGAATCCCTTCTTTCTCTTGCTGTACGATACGATCCTTGGGATGCGATGCTTTAATTTACCGTCACCTGCTCAGGCTATCGGTTCAGCAAATTTTTATATAATTTAATGATACTTTGATGCAAACCTTCATGATAAAGAGCCAAGCTTAAGAATTGCTCCGGTGAATCCAGCGTAAAGCCCGTTGAGGTTGTATATGGCGTTGTCTTCTCCTGTAACCGGTCCTTCAGCGCCGCCTGAATGCGCGCGTTCTGCTCGCCAAGCAACCGCTCCAGCTCGAGCAGAGACGGAACAGGTGCAGTGCTGGTGCTCTCCAAAGGAGACGTGCCGTATTCGAATCGTTCCTTAAAGCCGTCCGGCAAATGCTGCGGGAGCCCGATGTACTGAAAGGCGAACCGCTCCAGCACAACATAGACATGTCCCACATTCCAGCGAATCGAATTGCGGAAGCCGTCCGGTATGAGATCCGCCATCTCCTCGGAAACTCCGCTTGCCGCCTTTAACGTGCCGCCTCGAACAAAAGCCAACTGCGCAAACAGAAAATGCTCCATACATACCCGCTCCCAACGTCTTTAATGGTATATAAAAAGATAAAAAGAACCTTTTCATAAAAAAAGGTTCCTTCTACTCGGCCATAGCGATTACATCTCGCATTATTCACATCGGAATAAGAAAACAAAGTTTGCGGAGAATGCAAGGCTAAAAAGTGTCGATTCTGTGAAAGGTATGCCCATTATACCTGACACCGTGCGAACGGACAATCCCTTTTTAAAACTCATATCAAACAATCATTATCATCACGAAAAAGCCGCCTCCCGTAAAAAGTTCTACGAAGAGACGGCCCTTTGACTTACTCTTAGGCGAATAACTGTATTATTCCCCGGCAATCAGCCTTTTGTTATTTTGCCAAGCCTCTGTACGCCATTCCAGAAGCTTGTCGTAGCCTGCGGACTGAGCGTTTTGCTCTGCTTTGTCCAGAATACTGAGCACTTCGTCATCGCTCTTCGCCATAACGCTTTGCGCATAAGCCTGCGTGAAGATATCATCTACGCGCTGTTTGACAAGGCCAAGATCACTGTTCGGCTCCGGATCAAGGTTGATGAATTCCGTAACGTCGGCCTGAGTCGGCCACGTCACTTCATTCTGATAACGCGCTGCCCAGTTCTGCTGCTCCGGCGGCAGCTTGCTTTCGTACTTCATTTTAGCAGGATCGATGTAGCCTGTGTTGCCATTCCACATGATGCGGTCATGCGCTTGCTGAAGATCCAGCACTTCCTTGGCATCATATTCATCCGTATAGATCGGATGGCCGTCTTCGTCAAAGCCCTTCCAGTTCTTGCCCTCCGGACCGAAGAAGAGAAGCGCCTGTCCTTCCGGACCTGTATACCAGTCAAGGAATGCGAAGATCTTCTCAGGGTCCTTCGCGGATTTCGTGATAACGCTTACGTTCCATCCAAGAGCTGAGTAAGTCCCAGTGAAGATTTTGTTTTTGTCCAGTCCCGGCTTATGGATTGGCCAGATCATAAAGTAACCGGCTTCCGGATCGTTCTTCGACAGCTCCTGATGGGCATCCATCGCAATCGGGTTAGAGCCGGCATAGACCGCCACTCGGCCCTGCATAACCTTCTCTTCGATCTGATCCAGCGTCTGGGTGAATGCATCCTGGGAGATCAGCTTCTCGCGGTACAGCTTGGAGATATACTGCTGAGCCTCGCGGAAGGTCGGGTCCGTGAAGAGGGACGTCAGCTTATCGCCTTGCGGCACGGCACGTATGCCCAAATATTCGTAGAGATTGTTTTCAGCAAATCCCGTATAAAGAACACCAAGTCCTTGCATATCCTTCGCCAGATGCGGCTCAAACGGAATGATGCTTTCTCCATACTTTGCCTTTACTTTTACGAGATAGTCGTACAGATCGTCCGTTGTCTCGAGCTTTGGCGAACCCAGCTCGCCATAGACTTTCTTGTTAATAACATAACCGGCGTTGCCGTTCGGACGATTCGTATACCAGTTCGGGAACTGGTACAGCTTGCCGTCTGAGGAACGAAGCAAGTTCATGTTGTCGCCCATCCAGGTTTTCAGGTTCGTGTATTTGTCCAGATAATCATCGAATGGAACGAGCATGCCTGCTTCACGCAGTCTCTCTACCTCTGCACCCCGGTCCATCCACATGACATTCGGCAATGTGTTCGAAGCAATCATCGTACTCAGCTTCTGGTCAGCGTTGCCGCTTGCCGCAATCGGAACAATGTTAACCCCTTTGTTTTCCTTAATCCATCTTCCCGCTACTGTACTGTCCCATGCCGGTACATCGTACCAGTCATAGTGTCCGTACATGGTGAACTCGAATGGCTCTGAACCCAGCTCCCATTCCGCTGCAGAAGCGGACGGACTTGGAGCAGGCTCCGAGTTCGTCTTCTTGGAACTGCTGCAGCCTGCTAGAATGGTGCCACATACGAGAATCGCGGACACGATGAGCATCGTGGTCTTTCTGGCTTTCGTCATGCTTGTATTACCCCTCTCCATATGATGTTATATGTCCAAAGCGAAAACCGCCTTAAACCATTGGGATATTACGTGTTCAGCAAATTCGATCAGCACGATGTTCACGATGTTGTCTGGTGCCCGGATGTTGATGTGCCAACCCTCTTATCTTTGCTTGCCCCTGTCTAGGCGTAGTTGCCCGGCTGCGTCTTGCTCTTCATGGCCATACCGAAATCAGTATAAATGCGGTTCGTCAGGTCGATGCCTCTCGCTCCCGCAATATGATGGGCCAGAATTTGAAAAGGTATGATTAGCGCAAAAGGCGCGGCGAATTCGTCAATCGTGAGATTCAGTCCAAGCACATTGGCTTGGGACGAGCTTCTCGTCGTCACGGTGTAGACGTAATTGGAGATACGCTCTTCGTAGCTGCGCAGACGCTCCAGACGATCCTTGACTGGGCTTTCCGTCTCGACGAAGAAGAAGCGATGCTCCGGATTGACCTCCAGATACGGACCATGCATGAACGCCTCCACCTCTACACCTTGCGAAGGCACTCTGACGGTCTCGACAAACTTGGTCTCGAACTCCTTGATCGTCCCTACCGCAGGCCCGTAGCCGACCGCCGTGAACCGGGGCGCGCTGGCAAGCTCCTCGCGGAAAGTCTCGAAGAATGTCTCCGTGCGGGCAATCGTTGCCGGAATGGCTGCCGCTGCGCGCTTCAGCGAATCCAACTGCACCTGTACCTCGACAGCGCTCAAGCTGCCGTTCATCTCGCCTGTGCGCAGGCCCGCCAGCATCAAAGTAAGGACAGTCGCGAGGAAGCCCTTCGTTACATAGCCAACCCGTTCCTCGCCGCAGCCGATATCGATGGTCAAGTCGGCGACTTCGCCAATCGCACTTGCGGTATCGGCACTCATCGCGATCGTAGGCAGACCTGCCTCCTTGCGGACACGCTCCAACGCTCCGATTGTCGATGTGCTGTGTCCGCTCTGGGAGATGCCAATGGCCAGATCCGTATAAGGACTCAGCTTGTCATAATACGTGAACGGAAACGGTTCCTTGATCTCAACCCGGACGCCTGCCCATCGTTCAATGGCATACTTGGCGCTAAGCGCCGCATTATAGCTGGAGCCCGTTGCGACGAGCAGCCAGTCCTGCTTGCCCGAAGCAAGCTCGGCGAACTTCTGCACATTGTCCGGATATGCGGCGAGAATACCCTCCGACATCTCCTTCTCTTCGTTGATATAAGTCATCATGGTCGGTTTCACAGTCTACACCTCCGCTGCGTATAGATCGGCTACGATGGACATCCATTTTCCCGCTACGCCGGTCCATACTTCTTTATAAGTTGCGTTATTGAATTGGGGCCAATACGGCTCATCCTCATTGCCGAAGGTTTGTACGCCGACCGGCAATTCGCCCGTCATCTCGCCGCACAGCACCGAATATTGCTGCGCGTAACGATAGCCTTCGCCATGCATCATGGATTGGCCGAACGGATTTTGCCCTACAATCCAACGCAGCTGCCCCTCCGCAATGTCCAGCAAAGCCTTATCCTTCAAGTGAAGACCCGCTGCGGAAGCCGCCTTCCCTTGCGACAGCATGATCGCGTTATTGCCTCTGAACGAGAACCAAACAGGAAATCTGCGCAAATAATATGCTTCATTCAGTTTCACGCCTGCCTTAAGCTGGTCGCTGTAATCTTCTTTCGCTTGATGGTCGATCAGCAAATGCTGATAATTGAAGCTCTTGTCGTCCTGATGCTCGTTCACATGGTAGACGCCGCTTGCCAGCATCGGATACGGCAGCGTGTATGCTGCAAGGCGCTTGACGTATTCCGCGTAAGCCTCGATCGAGGCCAGCCAATCGCCCGCTTCGGGATGATCGCCCTGCGATTCATGGATGGCCGTGAACGCCATCATATAGAGATGCTCGCGCGCCTGGTGGTTGAAGTGCTGTACGACCTCTTTGCTTGGATTCCGGTAGAAGAAGCCGCTCAACCTGACGCCGCCCTCTACCTCGATGCCCTCAAGCTCCTGGGACCTTCTTACAAAGGCAATAAATTCGGCTGCCTTCTCTGCATAGAAGCTGTCCTTGGTCGCCTTATACAGCATGGATGCAGCCCATGATGCCGTCGCCATGTACAGACTCTCGGATGATTGGTACGTGTGCTCCCAGAAAATTGGCTTTTGATCAAAGCCATGCTTCTTGAACTCTTCCAGCGCATATTGGAAATCTTCTTTGGCAATCTCCAGCAGCCGCTTCGATAACGCAGGATGATGCGGTATCCGGCTATGGATGTAAGCTTCGATGCCTGAGCAGAAGAAGTTCTCGTACGCCTGGTTATGAACGCGCGCTTCAGCGTCATCCATATTGCCAATTCGGCCGTCCGTCCACCGGGTCATGCCTGCGCTTGTAGCGCGGTAGCCGTCGCCGAACCGTGTTTTTAATATAAAATCAAGTCCCCACTCGCCTTCCTCCAGCAAGCGAAGATAGAGATCCTCGTCGTAGGGTTTCACTTGATCCGCCATCTCGAACAGCGAATGCGTCACCTCTGCCGATTGGATCAGCTGCTGCGAGACATCGCCCGCATCATGCCAGCCGCCGTTGAACGACAGCAGCGTTCCCTTATGATTCGCCACAACATCCGCATGACAGCTGCCATGGATGCCTGGAACCGGATAGCCGCAACGCTCGCAGAAGATGAAGTTCAGCGATTTCCATACGGAAGCATGCCATACGCCCGGCGCCGCTCCAATCGCGAAGCTCTCTGTCGCCGCGCCGCCTGCGCTTAGCGTATAACGGCCGTTCTGCTTGAACTCGGAGAAGTCCATCACCTGGAACGTTCCCCACTCCGTCTCCAACTCGCCCAGCTTGCCAGTGAATACGACATCTCCGCTGACTTCATGCAGAAGTTGAAAGCGCTCTCCCTTAAGACCGACAGCAAAGGCTGTTTTACTCCCGTCGGCCGAATAGCCGCTATGGGAATACACAATCTCCCCCTGCTTCGGCACCCAGCCTTTGGACACATGATGACCGTCCACTTTCTCCAGCGTAATATCTTTAAGCGCCAGCTCAATCGCATCACCAGTCGCTTTTTCCTTGCCGTTCAAGTAATAACCAATTGTCAGCTCCGTAATAACATCTCTAGGAAGCTCTTGAATATCCAGATGGACCATGTTCCAATCATGATTGTCCATGTTCACGCCGTGAACGCCCTCGCGGTGATACAAATCAGGGATCGGAATGGCGCCTTCGTTCTTAAACTTGATCATGATGTAGGCGTTAGGCACGCCGTGAAAATCAGGACGCAGCTTAAGCGTGACACGATTGAACGCTTCCCAGTTCACCTTCGGAAGCTTCAAGGTCATCCACGCGCTGCCGAAGTTCGTATAATCTCCGTCAGCGGGCGCCCCTTCCGGCCAATGCGGCATAATGGAAGGAGATACGAGCTGGATCGTTTGACCGGTTGTTCTTAGCGACCCTACACCGTGGTGGACCCATTGATGACTTTCCCCGGAAGCCGCATTGAACAACGTCTCCCGCGAGAGTACAGCTTGCTCCGCTTGTTCCTTCTCCATCGAACGTTCATGATAGATGGGCAACGGACGGTGAAGATAACCCGACTTTCTGATATCCTGCTTGAAGCTTTCATTCATCATGAGCCAACACTCCTCTGCTTCATAGTCCATGCTTCCAATCCCACCATGGCTGCGCCTACAAGCCCCGCCTCCGGTGTCCCTTGCTTCGTGCTTGCAATTCCATTCGTAACAAATCGCATCGTCTTCGGATTAAGATGCTGCTCGACCAGCTCCTTGAAATACACGTTGCCGCCTACTCCGCCGCCAAGCACAATCGTATCCGGATCGGATACGCGCACCATGTTCATGATCGCAGCAGCCAGCGCCCTAGCCCCCTCGTCGGTGACCCGCTTCGCCAGAGCGTCACCCCCTTGGGCTTGTTCGAAGATAGTCTCGGCCGCTACTCGCTTGGCTTCTTTAATAGCGATCTTGGTATCCGGATATTGGCTGCTCAGACTGATCACACGCTCATGCAAGCCTAGGCCGGAGGATAACCGTTCGACACAACCTACGCGGCCGCAGGCACATATGGCGTCACTGTTCATGTCCACAACCATGTGCCCGATCTCTCCCGCATTAAAGTGCGAGCCTTCGATGATCGCGCCATTGACGACGAAACCCGCCGCAATGCCAGTGCCAACGTTGAGGTAAATAAAGTCCTTTGAATCCCTGCCCCAGCCATGCTTCAGCTCCGCCAGCGTAGCGCAAGATACATCATTGTCGATTCCGCAAGGAAGGCCGAATTGCTGCTCGATGATTTGCCTTACGTTAGTCGGGTTTGTTTTGCCCGGCTGAATCTCCATCCACACGCCTCTTGCCCGGTCTACCCGGCCTACTACACCGATACCAATCGCGATGAGTTCGCGCGCCTTTCTTGGCGCTGTGCCGAGATAGTCTGATATGGCTTTCTGTATATTCTCCATGGCAGCTGCTTGTGTCGCCGTATTGGTTGGATACGACTGCGTATGCAGCACTTTGCCATCCAATGTGACTTCTCCGAGCAAAATCGATGTTCCGCCCAGATCGACTGCAAGTATAGATTGCGGAATTTGCTGTTCCACAGCTGCACCTCCTATTCTATTTGGTATCGTTACCAAAAATGATTAGAATATTTTGTTGTTGTCATGAGATTAACAAATGAAAAAGACGGTGTCAACAGCATAATTTCGCGGTTTTTTATTTAAACTGTCATATACTTCGTTAGATCATACACCAAATAAAAGATTGGTAACGATACCATTCTTGTGTTGAATAAAACCCGTACTTGGGTTAAAATTTAGCTATAAACAAAGCATCGGCCAAAGGATGTGCCCCGTTGAAAACGAAAATGACCATTCAGGAAATCGCCCAAAAAAGCGGCGTTTCCGTGTCCACTGTTTCGCGCGTGCTTAACAATAGTCCATCCGTATCTCCCAAGAAGAGGGAGAAGATTCAGCAAATTATCGACGAATACAACTATACGCCAAGCGTGTTCGCCAGAGGCATGGTCAATCACACATCGAAGAACATTGGCATTATTTTGCCGGACATCACGAACCCTTACTTCGCTTCCTTGTTCCTGGAGATACAGAATTTCGCGCTGAAAAATCAATATGCCACCCTGCTGTTCAACACGATGTTCGTCCGCCATCAGCTGCAGAATGAGCTTCATCTGACCGAAGAGGATTATTTCAAAATGATTCTGGAGAAGCAAGTGGACGGCGTTCTGATCCTGGGAGGCAGCATAGATAAGGAAGATGTATCCGATACGTTCATCCATGCGCTCAATCAATTGCAGCGCCGGGTGCCTGTCGTCATTGTCGGCTCCAAGATCGACGACTGCGACTGTCTCTTTATCGAGCGGAATTTGAGGCAAGGCGTTACGTCGATCGTCCACCACTTTATCGCGCTCGGTCATGAGCGCATCGGCTTCATCGGAGGCGAGCCCGGCATCCGCATCACGTCCGCGCGGATCGATGCCTTCAAGCACAGCCTGCAAGTGCTGAACAAACCGGTAGACGAGCGTCATATCGTCACATCCGACTACTACGCGCAAGACGGCTATTCTGCTATGACTCAATTGCTGGACGCTTCAGCCGACTGTTTGCCGACTGCGGTGATTGCAATTAACGATATGGTGGCGATTGGCGCCATTCGCGCCATGAAGGATCGCGGCCTGGATTGTCCCGGCGATATTGCGATCGCAAGCTGCGACCAATTCCTCCAGAGTGACTTCAGCATCCCTAGACTGACGTCGCTGGATCAGCACAATGAATATTTGGGCCGCATGGCCGTTATGCAGCTCATTAGCGCCATTAACGGCTCTGAGGAAATGCTCAGCATCAACCATTCCCCAGAGCTGATTATCCGTGAATCATGTGGAGCTGCTGGCGACGCGAGCGCTCGCGCGTAAATGAAGCCGCTATAAGCCGAGTTTCTCGGCTTGCAGCTCTATCGCGCGGCTTCGCGGACGCTCTAAGCCGAGTTTCTCGGCTTGCAGCTCCTTCGTGCGGCTTCGCGGGCATTCTAAGCCGCGTTTCTCGGCTTGCAGCTCCTTCGCGCGGCTTCGCGGACGCTCTAAGGCCGCGTTTCTCGGCTTGCAGCTTCTTCGCGCGGCTTCGCGGACGCTCTAAGCCGCGTTTCTCGGCTTGCAGCTCCTTCGTGCTCGCGGGCGCTCTAAGCCGAGTTTCTCGGCTTGCAGCTCCTTCGCGCGGCTTAGAGCCTCATGGGCTCATTGGCATGAAGCCAAGGACCCATGCGCACGAAACACCCCCAGCTCATCTGCCGCACAAATAGCCGATAAAGCCACTCGCGGCTTTATCGGCTATTATGATCTAATCTTTTATTCCCATGCATGTGACCTTGAGCGAGGCACTTAAGTAGCTATGGAGCTAGAAATTTGCTTACTTCAGACAACCTATCGTTTCATTCGGAGCGACTTTAGTAAGCCGTATGACCCGAATCGCTTATACAATACGCAGAGCTTTACTTTATAAACTCCTCAGTACTTTACCGTATAAGCTCCTCAGCACTTTACATAATAAACTACTCCGCGTTTTTCTTTAAAAACTCCTCCGTGCTTCATTAGTTAGGCTACAGACCTTCCCGCTACCTCGACTTCCTAGACATAACTGCAATGGACAGCAAATAGAACAGAACCGTCGTACCCACCAGCACCGCGATACTAAGAGCTGTCGATGAGAATGTATCCCCGTATTGATAGACCACGCCCATATCCAGCTTGAATTGCTGCACCGCCTCCGCACTCGCTCCTGCGAACGACGCTTCCATCGGCCGCTCCACCATGACGCTGCGAATTAAGGCACCTGCGTGCGAGACAGGGAATATCTTAATCATCCACTGCACAGGCTCCGGCAACGACCCGATCGGGATATAGATCCCCGTCAGGAAGCCGATGAGCGTACCGATAATCGTACCTGTCGTCGAGAAAGAATTGCGGCTGTTCAACAGCGATGTAATGAAAAATACGATGGAGCTGCTTGCGAGCACCGATAGCAGAATAAGACCAACCACCTTAAACCAGGCAACAAAAGGCAGCCATTCTCCGCCTTGCGCCACTATATAAATTTCTGCCAGCACAAGCGTAACAAGACTAAGCACAACTCCGATCGTAAAGGCGCTTAGCAGATAGCCTCCAACTAGATCATAACGTTTGATTGGCGCGGCCTTGAAGTCCTTCAATATGTTCTGCGTGCGATCCTCGACCATAATGCCAAGCGCGCCAAGCGTAGCGGTGACGGATGTGACCGCCAGAATGCCCGCCATCACCCAGCTGTCCAGCAGAAATCCGATGCCTGGCGAATCCGGTACGCCTGACTTCAGCGTATCTCCAAGAAACAAAATATAAAGGCCGAGAATAATAAATACGGACATAAAGGACATAACCACGTTTCTGCGGTCGCGAAAAAAAAGCTTGATATTACGACTGGCAATGACATTCATTACGCTCTCATCCCCGTTCCTGTCAAGTTAAGAAACACATCATCCATTGAACCGCTTATAATCTCAATGCCGGCAATATTTCCCTTGCATTCCTCAATAAGCGGCAGCGCATCTACTGTACGCTTCAGCGGGATATGATAGACGCCCCCTTGCACCGCATGCGGCAACGATCTTTCATTCAAATATTGGGTCAGCTCGGCCGGGCTGCTCGGTATCAGCTTCAGCACATCGGTGGCGTAGCGATCCTTCAGTTCGCTTGGCGTTCCTTTGGCAAGCAGCTTGCCATGATCCATCAGCGTAATGTAATCAGCTTGAGCGGCCTCTTCCATGTAATGTGTCGTCAGAAAGATCGTCATCCCCTGCTCCTTCTGCAGCTGGCGAATAGTCGTCCATACATGCTTGCGCGTCTGCGGGTCCAGACCGGTAGTTGGCTCGTCAAGAAACAGGACGGAAGGCGCATGAATAAGCGCCCGTGCAATATCGGCCCGCCTGCGCTGGCCACCGGACAGCTTGCCGTAAGGCCGATCCAGGAATCCGCCGACATCGGCCACATCGACTGCCCTCGCTACCGATGCCCTCAGCTCCTTGCGCGGGAGCCTGTAGAAGCTTCCCCGAACGAAAAGGTTCTCCTTCACCGTTAAGAACGGATCGAGCAAGCTGTCCTGGAACACGATACCGATGGATGAGCGGATGCCGTCATCCTCCTTGCCCAGCCTGTAGCCACCCACGCTTACTTCCCCGCCGTCTGGTTCCAGCTGCGTCGTCAGCATATCGATTGTCGTCGACTTT
The DNA here is from genome assembly GCF_042887015.1 of Paenibacillus sp. NPDC057967. Lineage (NCBI taxonomy): Bacteria > Bacillati > Bacillota > Bacilli > Caryophanales > Paenibacillaceae > Paenibacillus > Paenibacillus sp. NPDC057967. The sequence goes on along the minus strand of NZ_JBHVQB010000002.1, from coordinate 138,690 downwards.
CCGGCTCCATTGGGCCCCAGGAATGCGAACATGCTGCCTTGCTCCACATAAAAGTCGATGCCCTTCACAGCTTGCAGCTCGCCGAACGATTTCCGTAATTGACTCACTTCAATTATTTTATTCATGCTTCTCTCCCCTTACCTGCTCCGTATTCAGCTTACGCTGCGACAGCTGCTTGTTAATCGCTCTGGCATCAGCTTGATCCCTAATCATCAGCAAGGCGCTAACGGCAAAATACGTAAACAGAATCATGCCCAGTATCGGACCTACGTATCTCCATTCAAACGAAAACATTTCAAAGGAATACCCAATGGTGAACACAACCGCCACAATGCCTGCTATTCGGATCAAGGAAGTCAGAGCATAACTTCTGATGGGCAGCAGATCGATAATCGCAATGAGGATCGACAAGCTAACAGTCATCAGGAAGTAGATAAAGACGTCATCGACCGACATCGGTGTGAACAGCCCCGCTTTTACCAAAATCGAATAAATAATCGTAATGATCGTAAAGGCATAACAGTTGATCGTAAAATAACTCTTAAATGTAGACATGTCATCCCTCCTCAAAACTGCATTTTGTCTTTGATCGCCTGCACATAATGGCGGTTAATGATCAACTTCTCTTTATTCACAAGCTGCGCCTCGAACTTGCCGTTCAACAGCGCCCGCACATTAGCCAACATCGCAATATTCAGGATGCAGGACTTGCTTATGCGTACAAAATGGCTGTTCGCCAAATGCTCTTCCAGTTCGTACAGCTTGTAATGGCATTCGTATACATCCTTTTCGCGGTATAGGAATGTCTTGTTATCCGTGGATTCAAAGTAATAGACATCCTCCAGCCGTATCAGATGGCTGCGTCCATCCTTCTTGCCTGTAATGGAGAATGAATACAATCTGATCTGAGCAATAAGACGCTCCAAATTTTCGTCTATGATGCCGCACTTAATCGTAATTTCGACGTCCTGATGCTCCAATGACTGGTCTATAATAAGCTTCAAACTTACAGCTCCTCCCCGGCTTGCCGATTCCGCTTTTCTGTAACTCAGAATACCATCTTTGGCCCGCACTTCAAGGCCTTGCACGGTCAGTTGCATATAGGATGGGGTGAAATGCACACAAACAACAATAACCCGGCGCCAGCAGGCACCGGGTCTTGCAAGCATACCGGGTTAATTCGTTCGCATAATTCGCAGCTTTCAGCGCACGACAGAGCGGCATGGTCATCATCATATAATCGCAGCAGATTAGATGCTTGTTCGAAAAGCCTGATGACCATCCTGCGGCGTCCGTATGGTTAGTCCGCGATTCTCCGTTCATACAGATTCGCGCTCCAGCCTTCTCCATCGAAGCGTCCTTGCAGATCAAAGCCTTGGCTTTGATAATACCGGTTCAGACCAGGATTGTCCGCCATACAGTCGAGACGAAGCCAGCGCTTGCCTTTGCTGCGGATGTATCCCTCCGCCCATTCCAGCAGCTCTTGACCGACTCCTTCTCCCTTATACCGCCGAGAGACAGCCAGCCGATGAACATAACCTGCGTCATCATGATACCGCTCTCCCCAGATTTCTTCGTATGACCAGTGAACTGAGAAACAGCCGACCAGTTCCTCACCGCGCTCCGTTACGAACACCTCTTGCTCTCCGATGAATGTGTCGACCGTCTCTTGGGTGAAATCCTCCTCGCGCCATTGCCGCAAGCCGTGCGCCGAATGAATCCATCTGGCCGCTCCCTCCAACAAGCCCCGCAGCTTCACCGCATCCTCCGCGGTCGCTCTGCGGATGGCTCGCGAAGATGGCGCATTCAGAACAGGAGCTTCGCGATTCCATAGGTATTCGAGCTTCGCTGCCGTATCGAGCGCCCGCTCTTCTCCCGCTAACCGCGCCACCGCATGCAACGCCGCATCGATGCCCGCCGTCACGCCTGCAGAGAGGATGATGTTGCCGTTGTCCACGTAACGCACTCCCTCCACGATGCGGGTGCTGGCAGGCACCGATTCACGGAGCAGATTCATGGCGCGGCTGTTGGTTGTTGCCGACAGGCCGTCCAGTAAGCCCGCTTTAGCCAGCAGCAACGCGCCGGTGCAGACAGATATCGTGAGCTCAGCCTGCTTCGATAAGCTCCGAATCCAATCCGTCATCGCCCCGTTATGCATCTCCGTGCGCGCTCCCCAGCCCCCCGGCACGATCAGGATATCCGGTCTCGGACAATCCTCTGCGCTGTAGCTCGGAACAAGCGTAATCCCGCTAATCGAGCGGCATTCCCTCTTCTCCAGAGCCGCCGTATAGACATAGAAATCTTGTCCCCAATTGCTCGCTACTGCAAACACATCAAAAGGCCCGGCCAGATCAAGCGTATCCACTCCCTCATACATCAACACCGCTACTTGTTTAGCTTTTCCCATCATTATCGCTCCTTTGAACATAAAAAAGCATTCGATCGATGATCAAATGCTTTGCCCAGGCGAACGGCTTGTATGACAGATGTGCTCCCCCGTAGTGATCTACGTTCTCGCCAGTTACACATCCAAATATTTACTGACTATTATAAATTTTCTGACGAAAAAGTCAATCGTTTATTTCCTTCTTCTCATTCCCAACAGTACAACAATTAGAATAATGACTATGGCCGCAATCAAGCCGACCATCAGCCCGGCTGAAGTACTCCTCCCCGAATCTGATAACTGCCCCATTTCCGAATCGCTTGCGATCGGACGGCTCTCTGCGTCATCATCCGTCGTGTCCGTTGCTGCAGGGGCATGGGATGCATCTGCAGTCGGCAGCTCGCTTGCTGGTTGGAGTTGACGCTCCTTATCTTTCAAGTAATCCAGCTCTGCGTCTGCCAACGATAACTTTACGGTAGGCGAGCAAAGCTGATTCTCCCACTGACTGTCGATATTTTTAAAATAGTACAGATACTCCTCGCCTTCCTTGCTCACGCGACTGTCCGTCTCCCAATATCGATCTTCCAGAATCGTTAGGCGGTCAACCTCGATCCCTTTGAAGCTTTGCTTAACCTCCAATTGAATGGTGTGTTCCTCCTGACCCGCTTTTACATTCAACACTTTCGCCACAATAACTCCATCATATGTCTCATACCGCTGTTCGATTGGACCAGGCTTCACGCAAGAAAGCGCCATCGCTTGACCAGGCAGCAGGAGCCAATACGCTAACACAACCATCGTCAGCCAAACCGGTTTTCTCATCTTATCCCCCCTATGCAACGATAGACGAAGATAGCTGCCGGATTTGTTTCAAATCCGACAAATGATAAGCTGCTAAAGATTTGTTCGCCAGCGCAGCAACGCGCGAGGAAGCTGCAAGCCGAGAAATTAGGCTTAGAGAGTCAATCCCTGCCGCTATGCGACTCCTAAATATGACAAAAAAGCATTTGGGTAAAACCCAAATGCTTTTTGTTATGGATATTTCGAGCAGCCACGTATCGAGGCAAGCTATTTTTTTGATTTGGAGGAGAATGACGACCACGGCGAAGGCAGAATCGATATAATCTTGCCCGAATCCTGGTGTACTTCTTGACGCAGCTGCGGCTTCGCATAACGGTCAGCTGTAGTCGGCCTCTTCGACTGCTGCTGCGTTCTAGCCGGCTTGCCCGCTTGCCGCTGGGTTTGACCCTCGCGAGGACGGTCTTCCTTTGCAGGACGAGGCTGGCTCGGCTTCGCAGGGGCTTGCCCTTGCGGCTTCGCTTGTTCCTTCTTCTCCTGTGGCTTAGGACCGTTCGAGCGGCTCGGCTTGTTCTCCGGCTGCCGGACTTCCCCGGTTTGCAGCTTATTCTGCGGCTTCGATTGACCGGCCGCACTGGCACCCGATGCCGCCTTTTGTGACTTAGGCTGCGACTTCGCCTGTTCGGCCCCACTCGCAACTGCGGATGCTGCCGCTCCTTGCGGCTTGCTCTTCTTCCGGCGAGGTTTCTTGCCGCTTCCTGCAGCGCCTTCGGAGGACTTTGCTTCAGAGGAAGCCGACTTCGAAGGAGCCTGCTCTGCCGCAGCAGGGGCGGCTCCTTTCATCGGATAGGGATGATCCTGAACAACCGGAATCTTCTTCTTGATCAGCTTCTCAATATCCTTCAGATACGGAAGCTCATCCGTCTCACAGAAGGAGATTGCCGTTCCGTCATGGCCTGCGCGTCCTGTCCGACCAATTCGATGCACGTAGGTCTCCGGAATGTTCGGCAGATTGAAGTTGATGACATGCGACAGCTCCTCCACATCAATTCCTCTTGCTGCGATATCCGTCGCTACGAGCACGCGAGTCGCGCCGCTCTTGAAGTTATTCAGCGCGTTCTGGCGCGCATTCTGCGACTTGTCGCCATGAATAGCCTGCGCCGTAATCCGCTGCTTGTTCAGTCCGCGGGCGACGCGGTCCGCGCCATGCTTCGTGCGCGTGAACACCAGCGCGGATACGATCGACTGATCCGTGAGCAGCTCGTTCAGCAGCGACTGCTTGTTCTCCTTGTCCACCAGATATAGCGATTGATGAATGCGATCTACCGTTGACGATACAGGCGTTACTTCCACCTTAATCGGGTCCGTGAGCAGACTGTCTGCAAGATGCGCGATTTCCGGCGGCATCGTTGCCGAGAAGAACAGTGTCTGACGCTTAGCTGGCAGCTTGGCAATGATTTTTTTGACATCGTTGATGAACCCCATGTCCAGCATGCGATCCGCTTCGTCCAGGACTAACATCTCTACCGCGCCCAGATGGATCACCTTTTGGTTCAGCAGGTCCATCAGACGGCCCGGCGTAGCAATCAGAATATCGGTGCCTTGGGCCAGCGCGCGTTCTTGTCCGCTCTGGGAGACGCCGCCTACGATCGCCAGGCAGCTCACCTGCGTGAACTGGCTGTACGCTTGAATATTGTCCGAGATTTGCAGCGCCAGCTCTCTCGTTGGCGACAGAATCAATCCCCGGATCGGGCGTTCTCTCCTTACCCGCTCCATGCTGCCGCTCAGCAGCTGAATCATCGGCAGTGAAAATGCTGCTGTCTTGCCCGTTCCCGTCTGCGCGCAGCCTAGCAGGTCCCGGCCTGCCAGTACGGACGGAATCGAGCGTTCCTGAATCGGTGTAGGCGCTGTATAGTTTTCTTTGCTCAAGGCTTGCAGAATGGGCTGAATAAGCTTTAATTCTTGAAAATTCATTAGTGTCGTTCTCCTATTTGAACACGCGTATGTGTTGTAATCGTATATAGCGTCTAAGGATACCACAAATAAGTGTAAAATAGTAGAAACATTCGAATATGTTCCGTAATTTGCACCTATTCCCCCAACTCCGGCGCCCTTATTCCTGCAGTTCCTCCCTCAGTCTCCCGAACCAATCCCTTGCATAGCGATGCGCTCCCAGGCCATAATTCAGCGTCAACAGCTGATATCGGAAGATACCCCGGTACGGCTCCGGCACTTCTACCCCCTCTAATTCCCATTCCATCCGCTTAAGACCATCCCATGTCCGCTCCAGCTTAACCAAAATCTCATCAATGATGCTTTGCTTGTCCGTCCTATCTTCTACATGCCCCAGAAAAAACAGCTTCGACAACGCCGTTACTTCCAGCTTATGATCCGGCGTCTCGCTCTTCATCCAGCGAAGAAACTCCTCTCTGCCTGCCGGGAGCACGCGATACACCTTCTTAAGACGCCCGTTCTCCACAAGCTCCGCGCAAGCGACCCGCTCCTTGTCCAGCAGCTTCTTCAGCGCCGTCTGCAAACTGCCGTAGCTCGCGCTGTAGAACAAGGAGATTCCCCGCTTAAAGCTTTGATGCAGCTCATACAAGGTCTGGTTCTGAATCATCAACAGTCCCAAGATGACATGCTCCAACTCCTCACCGCCGATCCGTCCCGATTGCCGCAGTAATCAAATACCGCTATTAGCAATATATCTATTAGGGATAAGAAAAAGAACGACAGGAGGTTGCAGCATGACCGCAAAAACAGGATTAACCTCATTAAACAACCCCAAGCTTACAGGGCGGTTGGATCACATTTTCCAAAAGTATGAGCAAAAAGGATTTGGCGTGCCTAAAGGGCATAAAGCTGAGGTGCAGGGCCGGATCTGCTCTCCCTTGCTTGGCATCGACTACCGCTTTCCAGGCGAATCCAAACCATATCATATCGCCAGCATCGGCAAGCTTTTTACGATGACGATTATAGGCATGTTGGCTGACCAGGGGCATATCGGATTAAACAATCGCATCGCCTCTTACTTCAAACAAGGGGAGCTGGATCGATTGTTCCTTTACCAAGGACGCGACTATGCCTCAGACGTGACGGTCAGCCACCTGCTTAACCATACATCGGGGATTGGCGATTATTTTGATGGTCCTGTCACCAGCGGACGGCTGTTCGCCGACAGTATCTTGTCCGATACGGAGCGGCTATGGCAACCATCCGATCTCATTGCCTTTACAAGAGAGCGACAAAAGGCAGTAGGCCCGCCCGGCAAGCAGTTCCTGTATTCGGATACCGGCTATATTCTGCTAGGGCAGCTTATCGAGAAAGTGTCCGGCCGTTCTTTTGGCAGCCTTCTTCGTACACAAATCTTTGAGCCGATGGAGCTGAGAGACACCTATCTGATGTTTCATACTGAGCCCATGAATGTCCCTGCTCCCCCCATCTCTCCGCTCTGGTTCAAAAGACAGGACATAAGCGGCTTCAACAGCCTGAGCTGCGACTGGTCAGGGGGAGGAATCGTCTCGACGACAGACGATCTGCTCACTTTCAGCAAAGCACTCCATGGAGGGAAACTGATCGCCCCCTCCACGCTGCAGCAATTAGCGGCGTTCCCCTATCAATTCCGTCCCGGCATCTATTATGGGCTCGGGATGATGGAGATCCGTTTCGAAAGGTTATTTTTTCTGCTGCGGGGATACCCCCGGCTAAGAGGACATCTCGGCATTACTGCCGCCCATCTTCACTATGATCCTGCAAGCGATACCCATATCGCGCTCAACTTCGGCTCCGACGCGGCCATGCGCCCGAGCTTCAATGCGCTTATCGCCATTATGAACGAACTGAAGAAAACGCAAGACCATTAGCCCTCAAACAACAGGCACGCAATCCGGGATTGCGTGCCTGTTGTTTCTGCATAATGGATATATCCCCGGCATGGCGCCTACGGCTTATTCCTCTTCTTTCTTCCCCGGCTTGCGCTCAGGCTGCTTAATAAGCGAGTAAGCGATGTGCCCGATCAATCCAAGGAACAGTCCCGTTCCTACGATAACGTAGAGCATCATGAACAACTTACCTAGAACCGTCTGAGGCTCAAATGTAGGGTGGCCTACTGTGCTGAGCGTCAGGACGCAGACATACAGCGCGTCGATGATGGACAAGCCTTCGTTCCTGACAAAAAACACCGTACCCGACAAAAGCATGACGACGACCAATATAAACAAAGCTTGAAAGTTTTTCAGCTTGAATGACCGCCAGAGACCGCTAAGCAGGCGCTTCACGGTTAAGAGGAATGATACCATAGCATGAACTCCTTCTCTCGAACATTGAACAATCAGACCTATAGAATAAATCATAGATCGCAGCTTCGTCCAATGCCTGTCCAACCCTTCTATTGTAAAAACGAATCTTCACCCTCTATTAAAGAAAGCTTTCTCTCCAAAAAAGAACCGCTCCCTCCACGCCCGGGCGTCCGTGTCCAAACCAGGATTCGCCCGCCGGAATAAGCTGTAGGATATCGAAAGGGGCGAGAGTATGAACGCATGGAGAGACGAATATGAGCAGCTTCTATTCCTTCAGGACCGATCGATCGGGTTCAAAGCCATCGTCGCCATTCATAATACGAGGCTCGGCCCAGCGCTTGGCGGGTGCCGGATTCGGCAATACGCGAGCGATAAGGAAGCCGTCGAAGACGCGCTCAGACTGGCCCGGAGCATGACCTATAAATCCGCACTGGCCGGAGTTCCTTATGGAGGCGGCAAGGCTGTTATTCTGGATTCCCCTGAAGCAGGACCTCGCGAGGCTCTGTTTCGTACATTAGGAAAGCATATCCAGAAGCTGCAGGGGCAATACATTACCGGCATGGACCTGGGCTCAACCGTCGCAGACATGGATACGGTGCTTGAAGAGACGGCCTTCGTCACGGACGTCAGCGGCTCACTGGGGGCAGTCGGGGATCTGACCGCCAAGATGACTGCCTACGGGGTATGTCTCGGCATCCAGGCATCGCTGAAGCGCCTCTTCGGCTCCGAATCGCTGCTGCACCGAAGTGTCGCCGTGCAGGGACTAGGCAAGGTAGGCTATCACCTCTGCCGTTACTTAAAGGATGCTGGAGCCAGACTCACGGTAGCGGACATTGATGCCGGACGAGTCCGAATGGCCGCAAAGGAATTCGGAGCGTCCGTCGCCCGACCGGAACATATTGTCTCGGCACCGTGTGATGTTCTCGCTCCTTGTGCACTCGGAGGCGTGCTCGACGATGGGGCAATCGGCAGACTGAATTGCCGAATCGTCGCAGGAGCAGCCAACAACCAGCTGGCGGAGGAACGGCATGGCAGCAAGCTCCAGAAGCGCGGCATTCTGTATGCCCCTGACTATGTCATTAATGCGGGCGGCATTATCGTAACCGCTTCGGAACTGAGCGGTGGAGACGCTGCGGAGGCGAAGCGCAACGTAGAGTCCATCTACCGTACGCTATTCAGCATATACGACCTTGCCGAAGCCCAGGGCATACCTACATCGCTCGCGGCGGACCGCTTGGCGGAAAGCCTGTTCCGCTACTAACCACCCTGCCGCACCGACCTGCCATCACAAATCAGAAGCCTCCAAGCCCGCTTGAACTTGCGGTATCGGAGGCTTCTTGAGTTCAATAGACTTGGACTAGCGTGCGGCTGCTCGCTAGCTTCTTCAAGCCTTCGCCGCTTTCACAGCCAGCGCCAGAGCGCCGCTAATCCCCGCCTTGTCGCCAAGACCGGGTTTTACAATGTAGCTATCAATGTCTTGCTCCAGAGCAGGATGATGGACATATCCCTTCAAGAGCCCCTTTACTTGCTCTCGAATGAGAGGGAACAGATGCGACTGATGCATGACGCCCCCTCCCAGGATCAGCCTCTCCGGCGACAAAATCAATATATAGTTCACGAGCGCCTGAGCCATATAATAGCTTTGCATGCGCCATGCGGCATGATCTTCGCCAAGCTCGGACGCCTTCACACCCCAACGCGCCTCTACAGCTGGTCCTGCGGCAAGCCCTTCCAGGCAATCCCCATGGAACGGGCATTTCCCCTCGTATCGGTCTTCCGGATGGCGGCGTACGATAATATGCCCCATCTCCGGATGCGTGAGGCCATGGAGGAGCTTACCCTCCGCTACGGCTCCTGCGCCTATACCCGTGCCAATCGTCATGTAGAGGCAGCTCTGCAGCCCTTGTGCCGCTCCCCATAATAGCTCGCCCAGCGCTGCCGCATTGACGTCCGTATCAAAGCCAACCGGCACGTTCAGCTCCCGCTTCACATAGCCAACAATGTCAAAGCCGCTCCAATGCGGCTTCGGCGTGCTCGTAACGGAACCGTATGCGGGACTGTCAACGTTCACATCGACGGGCCCGAACGTCCCGATTCCGATCGCTTCAATCCTTTTGTCTGCAAAGTAAGCCATCGCCTTGCCCATCGTTTCCTCCGGCGTGGTCGTCGGGATCGTCACCGTTTCTCGTATCGTTCCGTCCTCCATGCCGATGCCGCATACAAATTTGGTTCCTCCGCCTTCTATCGCTCCATATACCTTCATGCCTGCATTCCCCGCATTCCTTAAGCCAGTTTTCCTATTAACGTATCAGCTAGTTTGGCAGATTTCAAGTTTGCGGCGAATAAGCGCAAGAAACCCGATGTCTCGCAAGACAACGGGTTCCCCTTGGCCCTAGTTGCAGGCTGATATTCTTATTCTATTACCATGTAATCCAGCCGCCGGTATGCTGATGCTTGCGAAGCAGATCGTACTTCTCGGCGCGCATTAATCGCTTCATGATCGTGCGGTAATTCCGGTAATCCGCCTTTCGGGCAGGCTTCAATTCTTTGTCCCGGTGAATCGCCTTAATGCCTTTCCGATGCTCTCTCAGCTTCTCGGCTCTCGGCTCCTTCAGCCGCGTGGATTGTGTGCCCGTACGCTTTCTCAGTAAAAATGCAGTCAGACCTGTTTGCTCAACATTCAATCTTCATCCCCGTCGTGCCGGGTTAGATTATGGCAGGGCCATGGATATCGGCACAACTAATAGAAGAAGACTTTGGGATTGAACAAATAATCACCTCTACCTGAATGACTTGCCACTATTATACGACTCCTTATCTGGAAAAATCCAGCTGGAAAAGCTATATTTTCTTCCCTTTATCGTTTATAGTAAAAGTGCTTTTAATCTTGAAGCCAGGGTGCGAAATTCATGAAAAAGCTGCGTTTTTGGGTCACTTATGCTCTATTGTTTCTCGCCATAGGCGGAATAGGAGTGCTTGTCTATCAGTTTACTGAAAATTATGCTCCCGCATACGCCTACCAATTGGACGAATCCATTATCCTGCAAGACCTGAGCAACCTCAGCCAAGTGACCATCGATTATTCCGAAAAGCCAACTGTGCTTCTGTTCTTCACGTCCTGGTGTCCTTACTGCAACGAGGACGCTCCGAAGATTGTTGAGCTGCACGATAAATACAAGGAATTCATTAACGTGTACGGTATAAATGTCATTCAGCGGGACGAACTCTCTGAAGTCATCGACTACGTTGAGGAGCATAGCATCGATTATCCTGTTCTGCTGGATCAATCGAATCAGCTTTATACAAATTACGGCAGCCACGGCTTCCCCTCGATGTTTTTCATTACGCCGAATGGCGAAACCATCGATGCTATCGTCGGATCGGCGGACATCTCCTACATCGAGCAATCTTTCCTTAAGCTCATTAATTAACGGATGCACCAACAAATTAAAGAAGCCTCCCGTCTGCTTCACGCAGGCTCGGAGGCTTCTTCTCATAAGTGCTGCTATACGTATCGTTAAGATTGGCTCGCCAAAAACGCTTCAATCTCCGCTTTGTCCGGGATGGAGGATTGCGCGCCCGGCCGGGTGACGGCGATTGCGGCAGCAGCGGCGGCGAAGCGGAGCGCTTCCTCCGTCGCAAGGCCGTCCGCGCACGCCGCGGCATAAGCGCCGATGAACGTGTCGCCCGCAGCCGTCGTATCAACCGCCTTTACGCGGAACGCCGGAACAGCCGCGCGAGCCCCTGAGGCGCTGGCGTAGAAGCAGCCCTGCTCGCCCAGCGTCACAATGACGCTGGCAGCGCCTTTGGCTAATGCCCATTCTGCCGATGCTTCAGCGGTAGCAGCATCGCTCACCTTCACGCCAGTGATGACAGCCGCCTCCGTCTCGTTGACAATCAGCGTATCGAGTAGCGGAAACAGATCATCCGGCAGCTCTCTTGCCGGCGCAGGATTCAGGAAGACGCGTACGGCCTGCGCATTCGCGCTGCGAATCGCGGCAACTGTCGTCTCCCACGGAATCTCATTCTGCAGCAGTACCGCATAAGCGCCGTCCCTCTGCACAGAAGAAACGATATCCTCTTCTGTCACCTTCCCGTTCGCGCCAGCGGACAAAATGATATTATTCTCGCCTTCCTCATTTACGGTGATGAGTGCAATGCCCGACGTCCCATCCTTGCGCAGGACGGATTCTGCCAGCACGCCCTTCTCTGTGAGAGAAGCGACGAGCGTATCTCCGAACGGATCAAGCCCGACAGCACCGACCATGGCGCACGCCGCTCCCGCTCTGGCGGCAGCAACAGCCTGGTTGGCTCCTTTGCCGCCCGGTACAAACTTCGTGCCGCTGCTGTGAATGGTCTCTCCCGGCAGCGGGAATTGCTTCACGTTGCTAACGACATCCATATTTACGCTTCCGATAACTAGCAGCTTCTGCAACGTTGCAATGCTCCTTTCTCCTTAAGCCTATTGCTCTTTATTCCTATTATTCTACTTCTGTATATACCTTCACATCACGAATTTCACTTTCGACCGGACCCAGACTGCCGAATCCGAACATGCCTCTTCCGAAGTAGCTATCCCGGCATTCCAGCACATTAATCCCATTAATGTACAGGGTAAAATGCTCCTCGTCCGCCACCAGCTTCATCCGGTATTCCTCACCGTGGCTCCAATCATAGGCTGCGCTAATCAAGCGCTCCTGCCCGAAGTCCTCGCGGATGAAGGAGACCTTGCCCGCTCCGTCAAAACCGGCCAGATAGTGTCGCTTAATGCCCTGCGCCCGCGTAATAAGCATGTGGCTTTCCCCGGCAAGCGGCTTAACCGTCGCTTCCACAATAATCTTGCCGGCATAGTAGTTGCCGGAGTAAGCGGAGCAGTCCGTCTCACTGGCGCGATACAGCGCCCCATCCTTCAGCTCCCACTTGCCGCGGTGCTGGGCGAATGGCGTGACCGAGCCAAACTCCTTATATTGCTTCGCAAAATCTATGGCGTACTCTGCTGCTCCCGTCACATGGAACCGTCCCAGGAACAGGCTGCCGATCGCGCGGTTCAAGAGCGGAGAATCGCTCTCCAGCACCCAGCCGATCTCGTCAATCACGGCTCCATCGGTATCCGGTACAGTAAAGACAACATCCGTCCACGCTCCGCATGCAGGCGCGAACGAGGCAAGCTTTACTTCTTCCTTCGTATGCGTATTCCGCACGTAAGGCGTCAGCCTCAGCGGCTCTCCCTCCCATTGATCGAGGTAGAACGTCGCCGATACTTGCTGACCCGCAGCGATAAGCGGCGCAAAGGTCGGCTTGTACTTCTCGTCGTTGAACTCCTCGCGGCGGTGGAACGGCTTGAAGTACAGCTTGCTGCTGTCGCCCGTTACGAGGCGGTCGAACACCACCTCAAGCGAGCCGCGGCTATCCTTCGTATGCTGCGCCGAATGACGGACGACCGGCGTCTTGAAGCTGTTGCTTGTACGGAACCCGTGCGTCGAGCCCGGCAGATCGAAGTCGAAGCAGACCTCTCCCGGCTTCACTCGCTGGGCCAGCTGCTCCGGCGCTTCCACGCCGTTCACCCGATAGCCGAGCAGCGCCAGCTCCTTCGAAAACGTCGGGAAGTCGACCAGATTGAGGTAGCCCGAGACGCTGGAGGCAACGATAAAGTCATTGATCGGCTTGCGGTAATGCGCCGGAATGCCATCCAGCCCCGCCATTACGCCCAGTATAGTTCCTACATTGCCCGCATTGCAATCCGTGTCCCAGCCGCACATCGAAGCAATCTCCACCGTACGCGCGAAGTCCCCTTCGCCGTACAGCATCGCCAGCACGCAGACGCCCGCATTCGGGATGATATGGCAGACACCCGTATATTTGTCATAGCCCCAATGCTCATCCAGGTAGTACCAGCACGCCCGGAAGTCCGCCGGGTTGTCGCGATGGAACTCCATTACGGCATGCACCACTTTGGCATAGGTAGAGTCCGCCGGAATGACGCTCAGTCCGGCTTCGATGACGTCATCGATCGACTTGGTCTCGAAGGCCTTCGCAATACAGGCGGCCATGAACCGCGCGCCATAGAGACCATTGCCGGCATGGGATACGCTGGCGGCCTTTTCCGCATAGTCCGCTGCTTTCTGAACATTGCCCGGGAACAGGAGGCCCCAGGAATCGATAAAGATCTGGCCGCCGATCTGCTCCGCCATCTCCAGCCCGTTCACCTCAATAGAGCCGGAACGCGGGGCGGGAATGCCCCTTTGCAAATTCAGATAAGCGGTATGCTCGGTGCTGACGTTCTCACCGCCCCACCAGAACATGCCAATGCCCTCCCTGGCGTAATTCAGCCACGCCTTTCCGACATCATCAGGCTCCAGCTCGCGGTCGACAGCATCGTCGTATAACGCGCGAAGGAAGAAGACCGGCCCGTTCGCGTCGTCATCCGCGGAAAATGTCTTGTAATCCTTCACATAGTTGCGGATATCTCCATATACGTCGCGAATGCGGTCATGCGTCCATACGACAGGCTCGATCGGCGCTCCCAGCCGGATGCCGACATTCATGCCGAGAAAGCCGGCATAGATCGTTTCTACATAATTGTTCGGTATCATTTCTCTCACTCCCGTCCCTCTTGCGTTAGCCCCAACCTCTTTGTCACTGGTATCAGCTTCTAATCCAGTATGACTCTTCTGGCTTCATGCGCACGGAGATCGTCCTTGATGATATTCGCCGCCATGTCGCTGAATCGATCGGCAATGGCGAACAGGTCCAGCCGGTTCACCTTGTTCAGCTGCTCAATATCGGATACCTGGATGACTTCATGCCCATACATCGCTCCCAATATGACGCCTGCCATCACGCCTATGGAGTCCGTGTCGCGGCCGGAATTGACCCCGTCCAGAATGGAGCGGTAATAGTCGCCGTCATTGAGCACGATAAAAGCAAGCGCCATCGGCAGTTCCTCAATCGACCAGAGGCGGCTTGGCGTATAGTGATTGCTCGGCACGCCGACCTTGTCGATATGGCGGCTCACATCGTCGCCCATAGGCGAATACTTAAGCATAATCGCCTGGAATTCGGTGATCACCTTGTCCATATTGTCCCGCTCGGCGCGCAACGCTCTGGCCTTAACTGTCAGCTCCTTGATCGCAGCCTTCGTGCCGTCCTTTGCCAGGCTTACCGCCGTCTCTACGATATCGTCTACCGTCACGCCCGGCTCGAACGCCTTGGCTACGCAAGCGGCGAGTACGCCCGCCGCCTCCAGCCCATAGCTGTTCTGATGCCCCATGGCGAACAGAATCGCTTCATCATAAGCCGCCTTCGGATGACCTGCGTTCACGATCCCGATAGGGGCGATATACATCGCCGCCCCGCAGTTCACCATATTACCCATGCCGCCCTCTCTGGGATCGCAGTTTGCAAGCACGTGGCGCATAAAGATATATTTTTCCGGGTAAAACAGTCGGTCGATAATGTATGTCTCCTGATTCAGCTCCGGCACAAATGTCTTCCGGAAGGCGATCTCCTTCACGAATTCATTGCCCATGTCGTAGGCGTCCAGATGACGGCCTTCCGTCAGATACACATTCATCAGCGCAACCGTCATGAGTGTATCGTCGGTTACAATGCCGTCGCCTCTCACTCGCCCAAGCCGGACGTCTGCGGGCAGGTCCATCTTATGCCAGCGGGTCATAATCGACTCCACTCGGCCATACTGCGACTTGATCCCCTCATAGGTCAGCTTCTCGATCGGCGCTCCCATTGCGTCGCCCAGCGCGGTCGATGCGACCACGCCTCTCACTCGGTCACGAAACGAAGTCATGGCATTAGCTCCTTACTTGATGTTTTCGTTAGCGTATTTTGTAACGTCTGTTCCGCCGGCTGCATTCCAAGCTTCTACGAACTTGTCGAACTCGGACAGGTTTTTCTTGCCGGTAATGAAGTCGGTCGCATATTCCTTGTACAGGTTGTTCATCGCATCCCAATTCGCAATGAATTGCTCCGGAATAATAAAGTTATTGTCTTCTGTATAGAAGTCAGATGCAGCCTGCAACGAGTTCGATCCTGGCTCGCCCAGCAATGGCGTCTTCAGCGGAGTTTCGGATTTCATCTCCAGCGGCTCCCAGAAGCGCGCGTACCACTCGCTGTAATATTTGTCGTTCAGCTCGATTTGCCCGTCAACCACCGTGTAGTGCTCGTTCTCAAAGCCGAGACGGTCCAGCATTTGGCCTTTCGGGCTGGCGAGGTAATCGAATACTTTGAACGCAACGTCCTTATGCTTCGACTGCGAAGAGATGGCCAGACCTCTGGATTCCTTCGTTACGTCAGTTGCACCGAAGCCTTGCGCTTCGCCTTTGGCTGGCGGCAATACAACCAGCTTCGCGCCGTCGCCGTTCAGCTCTGTCATTCTGCCGTCATACAGGTCGATGATTTTGCCCGCTGTGCCTGTAATCACTGCCGCATCGCCTTTGTAGAACGCGTCTTCCTTCGTATCCCATTGCTTCGTGATGAATTGCGGGTCCAGCAGACCTTCGTTGTACAGCTTGTTGTAGAACGCCAGCTTTTCTTTTTCGTTTTGCGATACTTTGGAATATTCGTATGTGCCGTCTTCCTTCTTCAGCCAAGTGGTATCCAGACCGAATGCGGAGTTGAAGATGAAGTTTATCTCGGCGATATCGCCAGCAGCGGTCAGCGCATAGCCAGGCTTGTCGCCGCCAGGCTTCTTCTCTACAAGCTCCTTGAAGAAGGCATAGTAATTGTCGACTGTCGGATTCTCGAGCAGCGCCTTGGAGCTGTCCATCGCGTTCAGCCAATCCGCGCGCACGACCGGCGTCTTCGACGCAAGCGGCTTGATCCACATCAGGTACGGATAGCTCGCCATTCTTGTTGCGTTATGCGGCTCGATGATGTCTTTGACATACTTGGAATTTTCGATATATGGCGTCAGGTCCTCCAGCAGCCCTTGCTCGGAGATTTGCTGATCACCGCCTTGGAAGTAGATAACATCAGGGATTGTGCCGCCGAGCAGGAGCAGATTCAGGTTTTCGGCATAGCTGCCTTGCGCCAGGTCGACCAGCTCGAACTTCACGTTCAGCCCTTCGTCCTCCTTAAGCGCTTTCTCTAGCGTCTCGAAAAACTTGACCGACACCGGGATAGCTGTTCCTTCATCTTTGTATACGATCTTCAGCGTTACGGGATCGGCGCTAGGATTCGGTGAAGCGGTTCCGGGTTCATTCGACGGTTGGTTGCTGCCAGGCGAGTTCGAGTTGGAGCTGCAAGCGGCTATAACCGTAACCAGCATTGCGATGATGAGTACCAGGCTTACTTTTTTCATGGTTGATTCTCCCCTTTAATAAATTGGCACTTCCATTCCTGCTTTCGCAGAGTCTTCCCGAGCTACTAATCCTTCACCCCTCCTTCAAGCGCTCCTTTCGCGTAATACTTCAGAATAAACGGATATAGGATCAGCAGCGGCACAATCGCAATCATTATCGTACCGGCTTGCAGGGAAGCAAAATCAAAGGCAACGGAGCTGTCGAACAGATTGTTCTGGTTGCCGATAATGGACGTATTGTCCTTCCGGACAACGAACTGCCTCAGCACCACCTGCAGCGGCCACTTGCTTGGCTCGGAGATGTAGATGGTAGCTCTGAAATATTCGTTCCAGCGGAATACGCCGTAGAACAGACCCATCGTCGCAAGTCCCGGCTTGGATAACGGCAGCAAGATTCTGGTGTACATGCGGAAGTGACCCGCTCCGTCGATTCGTGCCGCCTCCATGATCTCCTCCGGAATGTCCTGGAAGAACCGCATGAGGATGAACAGGTAGTACACGTTCACGGCTTTGTACAGGATAAGCGCCGTTAGTTTGTTCATCAGCCCAAGGTCTTTCACCAGCAAGTATTCTGGAATAAGACCCGGCTCGAATACCATGATGACAATCAGGAAGAGCAGCACGAACTTCTTCCCGATAAAGTTCGTTCTGGCCAGCACATAGGCCGCCATCGACGTCAGGATCAGGTTAAGCAAGGTGCCGACGCCCGTAATCCAGACCGAATTGACGATACTTCCCGTAATGAGCGGGTTGGACAGGAGCAGCTCGTAGTTCATGAGCGAGAAGCCCTTCGGTATAATGTCGAGGCCGCTCATCAGATGGGCTCTTCCAGGTGCGGTCAAAGACAGCGCCAGCAGGTTCAGGATCGGAACCAGCACGGCGAGCGTGGACAGAAACAGAATGACGTAGATGATAATTTTCGATAGTTCCAGTCGTCTCATTGCATAGTCCCTCCTTTACCAGACGCCTTTGCCCGAGATGCGTTTTGAGATAAAATGTGTGCCGAGAATAAGTACGATACCGATAACGCCTTTGAACAAGCTGGCCGCCGTCGCATAAGCGAACTGGCCATTGCCGATACCGATCCGGTAGACGTACGTATCCAGAATATCGACGACGCTGATGACGGAATCGTTCATGAAGTTGAACACTTGGTCAAAGCCCGCATTCATGAAGAAGCCCAGGTTCAAAATGAAGACGGTTACAATTGTGCTGTATAGATGCGGGAGCGTAATGAATGTCATCTGCTGGAGCCTGGTCGCTCCGTCGATCTTCGCCGCTTCATACAGCCCCGGGCTGATCTTCATGATCGCCGCGAGATAGATAATGGAGTCCCAGCCGGCACTTCTCCAAATTTCCGATACGACGAATACCCAGCGAATATGGTCTTTGCTTGTCATATAGTCGACGGACGGAAGACCGAAGAAATTGCCGATCAGGTTCACGCCGCCTTCGGACGGATTCAGCAGGCTGATCCAGATGCCCGCGATAACGACCCACGACAGAAAGTGAGGCAGATACACGACGGACTGGACATACTTCCGATACTTCGAGCTTCGCACCTCGTTAATCAAGAGCGACAGCGCAATTGGAATCGGGAAGACGAAGATGATTTTCATCAAGCTGATAATGATGGTGTTCTGCATCACCGATGCGAAGGCGGGAGAGCTGAACAGGACGTTAAAGTGCTTCCAGCCGACCCAGACATGATCGCCAAGGATGCGGTAATCCTGGAATGCCAGCTTCATGCCGTACAGCGGTATGAGATGAAATATGACAAAATAAAGCATGGGCAAAGCGAGCATGGCATACAGCACCCAATCCTGCCGCATGCGTCTTAGAGCTTTCATGTCTATCCCTCCTCTACGGTGTCGATGGCAAGCATCATAAGAGGCGCATGCTGCTGGGCGCCGTATACGTCACGATCGCCGACTGTGCCGGATGAGATGTCCCGGGAGATGGTGATCTTAAAGCCAAGCGCCTGATCGAAAAAGACCAGGTGGTGAATCTGCTCCTCCGTAATACCGTACAGCTCGCAGACGGTTTCTTTCGTAATGCGCCCGGATGCCTTGACCATTCGGTAGTTCTCTTCGGAATCGAACAATACGTCTAATGTGAGCTCGAAGGGGCCGGAGTTTTTACTCCTCAGCACCTTCGCAAGCTGGCCGAGTTGGGTCATGTTCTATTCACTCCTAAAAAATTTTGCAACGGCAAAATTTACTTCGTAAGCATAATCCTTAATCTCAAATCCGCTCGATGCGGAAGCTTTCCTTGGTCATCTCCATCAGGTGGTACACCGAAAACTCGTACACCGGGCCAAATTCGATATCGCTAGGCGCGAATGGAAAGGCCAGATTGCCTGCCGTCGACTTCCGTCCTTCGTAGCCGTAATGCAGGAAGGTGGACCGGACAGTGGCGCATAAGCTGCTTGCCAGCTCCTGCGTCTTCGCGACTACTTCGAACATGACGCCAACTTCATGGCCGCGGAAGCGCTCGGACTCTTTGTCCCCCAGCACGCCATTCATGCCGTAATTATAGAAATGAATGCTGTAATCGGATTCAGGAATGTCATTGTAATAGTCCTGCGCGCCTTGCTTCACCAGCGCCTCTACTTCCTCCAGCTTGCCGATCAGAATCGGATCGCGGATGCCGGCGACGACGAAGGTGCGATAAGCAACCAGCCTGGCGCCTTCCAGCTTGATCCTGTAGGTCTCAGCCGGGATGTACCGGCTGCCCGTTACTCGTACGACGCCTTCCTCCTGCTCCTCGAACCGGCAATGCTCCAGATCCAGCGTGAAGCCCGGTCCATGAAGGATGTAGGGATGCTCTTTCTCGTAAAAGGTATGAGCCGCTACGCTCGTCGGGCTGCACTTCCGCGCCGGATTCAGCGACTGTACCAGGAACGCATCATCGGTAATCGTGCCGAGAATGCTGTCCTTAGTCGTGCCAGGCTCTGCGCATAACGCGCCGCATTCCAGGATTTTGCCCAAGTGATAGGAAAGCCCCGGGTCCTTCCCGTGATAGATGCCGATCGCCGCGAACGGCGAAGGATCATAAGCGCGGCCGCATACGATAATGTCCGCTCCTTGGCGCAGCGCTTCCACGATGGGCTCATGGCCCATCTGGGCGACGATGCTGTTCGTCTCACGAATGGCCGCTTCATCGAGCGGAGGAATGTTGGGGCTTAGCGCGTGAATGCGCCCCTCGCGGGTCGCTTGCAACACTTCCTCCTGCGTAAAATCCGCCCAGATGACAGCGATTGCCGCTTGCAAGCCCCTCTCCTGCAAAATTTCCTGTATAATGTCCAGCGTCCAGTTCACATGCTTCTCCGCGCCCGAACCTCCGGCCGATCCGATAATAATCGGGATGCCCCGGGGTACGCCGCTGGCAATCATGATATCCAGGTCTTTCTTCGCCGCGCGCTTGCTTACAATAGATACACCGGCTCCCAGCTTATGAGGACCTGCGTCTGTCGATCCCGCATCGACGACGATGCCGTGAATCTCCTGTTCCATGCCTCTTAAAAAGGATTGCTCCGGGAATCCGTATCCCAGCATGCCGCATGGCGATAAAATCCGAATGTCTGTGTTCATGTGCAATCCCTCTTTTATGCTTCGTATTCATTCATGCAATATTTGGATAATTGGGTGATCCAATTAAATGAAGAGAGGGCCGTATTTCCCCCTACTCAAGCATGAACGTAGTTTTTCTGAATATTCTCCTTAACCTTGCCCAGATGATGAAGCAGAGCGAGCTTGGCTTTGACGGGGTCTCTTTCCTTGATCGCCTGAACGATCAGCAGATGCTCCTCGTATACCTCGCTCTTGCGACCCGGAATCTTCGCTGTCTTGCTTAACGTTCTTTGCAGCAAATCCATGTGCAGTTCGATCATATTGACCAATACGACGTTATGGGTCGCCTTGGCGATGGACAAGTGGAACGCCTGATCCGGCTTGGAGCGGTCTTCGCTCTCCTGATCGATCTGGCCCCACTTCTCGAAAGCCGCCTCGATCTCCTCGATATCCTCCGCTGTAGCGCGTTTCGCTGCCAGCTCGACAATTCCCGTCTCGAACAATTCCCTTGCTTCTAGCAGCTCCATAATGGTCGCCCGTTCGATATTGTCCATAATCCGGTTCTTATCTTCCGCAACGTCGAGCGCCTTGCTGAGGAACCTTCCTCCGCCTGGCTTGGCGTCGATCAAGCCTTCCCGCTCCAGAATGCGGAATGCCTCGCGCAGCGTCCCCCGGCTGATGCCGAAAGCCTGAGCCAGTTCCCGCTCCGTCGGCAGCACGTCGCCCGGAGCCAGGTTTCCTTCCAGAATGAGATTTTTGATCTGCTCGATAACATCCTCGTACACCCTATGGTATTTAATCCGTTTAATGGTCATATGAATTCCCTCTCACTTCGTAATGCGCCTTGCGGTGATTGGTCCATAATTGGATCACCCAATTAACCGCAACCCTAGAATAAACGCTCCTTACCTGTCCTGTCAAGTTAAAATGTAGCGCTTTCATTTCATGTTGACAGAAGATATTCGCCATATTAGTATAGTAATCGGACAATTGGGTGACCCAATTATGCCACAATGCCAACTGGAGGGATGTTCATGTATCGCAGCAAGAAGAAGCTCGCGGCTACGCTATTGGCAGCCGTCATGACGTTCACCGTTGTCGGCCAGGTTAACCCTGCGCAAGCCGCAGGACAGACCGGCCGTACGACGGAAGTCGTCACGTTCGCCTCGGATGCGCTGACCCGCGACCGTATGCCCGGCAACGATGAACTGACTTACAAGCTCTATCTTCCGAAAGGCTATGATGAAAACCGCAAGGAAGGATATCCCGTCCTCTATCTGCTTCATGGCAGCTGGGGAGACGAAAAGGGCTGGGACGATTTCTGGGGCACGCTTGATGACATGATTGAAAGCGGTTCCATCGATCCGGTCATTGCCGTAGCTCCCGCTTCCGGCAACAGCTATTGGGTCGATTCCGACAAGTTCGGCGCATATGAATCAGCTGTCACGAAGGATCTGATCGCCAAGATCGACAACGAGCATAACACGATTGCGGAACGCAGCGGACGGTTTCTCATGGGCTACTCTATGGGCGGTTATGGCGCGCTGCGTTATGGGATGGCCTACCCCGACCTGTTCGGAGCCGTAACGCTGCTCAGTCCGGCTATTCAGAAGAATGAGCCTCCTGTAACTTCCGGCGCTGTGGAGCGCGGTTCGTTCGGCGATCCGTATGACCCGTCGCTCTGGACAGCCAACAATTATCCAACAGCGATCGAAAGCTATGTGAAGCAGCCTCATCGTGTGCCTGTCTATATTTTCGCCGGGGATGATGATTGGAACCATCTGAGCGAGAAGGAAGACCTGCCTGCGGATGCCTATAAATACAACATGGAGGTGCAAGCCGCCCTGCTATACCAGGAGCTGCACCGGAAGAATCTGTTCGGACTGCCATTCGAGAAATGGGAAGACGTGCCGGGCAGCCCTGCCGAGCTTCGCATTATCGATGGCGGCCATGATACGGACCTGTGGCTGACCGGCTTCCGGGACGGCCTCCGTTATATGATGGGCAAGCCCGAGAGCGCTGAACTTAGTCCTTCCTACAAAGCGGAAGCCTACGCGCCTATGCGCCAAGGCACCGTTACAACCGAGACGGCAAGGCTGGATAGCCTAGCCGGCAACGCAGACGGCACGATTGGGACCGAGCTAAGCTACCGGCTCTACTTGCCGAATGGCTATAACGAAGATGCGATAACCCGCTATCCGGTCATGTACCTGCTGCATGGCAGCGGCGGAACGGAGACAAGCTGGGATAAGTTCTGGCCGATTCTCGATTCGATGATTGAAGCCAAGAAGATCCCGCCCGTCATTGCGGTAGCGCCTGTCACAGGCAACAGCTACTGGGTCGATTCGGGCAAGTTCGGAGATGTCGAGTCTGCTGTTATAGAGGATCTTATCCCTCTCATCGACGACAACTACCCTACCCTTGCATCCCGCGAAGGACGCGGGCTGGTCGGTTTCTCCATGGGCGGATACGGCGCGCTTCGCTATTCTCTCGTCTATCCGGAGCTGTTCGGCGGCGCTGCCTTGCTGAGCCCGGCGATTCAAGACGGCGAAGCTCCTGCGACGTCGGGTGCTGTGGAACGCGGTTCCTTCGGCGAACCGTTCGATCCGGTGCGCTGGGCGGAGCTGAATTACCCGCAAGCGTTGAAGGCCTACGCGTCGAAAAAGCTGCCTGTGCCAATGTACATTATCGCAGGCGATGACGATTGGAACCATCTCAGCGAACAAGAGGATTTGCCGAGGGATGCCAACCGCTACAACATGGAAGTGCAAGCCGTGTCGCTGTATCAGCAGCTTCACCGGTCGAATGTGTTCGGCTATCCATTTGAGAAATGGGAGGATGTCCCCGGCAGCCCGGCTGAGCTGCGCATCGTGAACGGAGGCCACTCCATGAACGTATGGGCGGACGGCTTCGAGCAAGGCCTGTCGTATCTGTTCAAGAATGGCCTGCAAGCTGGAGCGGCGGGCTTCAAGGATATTGAGAAGCATTGGGCCAAAGCCGATATTGAAGCACTTGCAGCCAAAGCGATTGTGAATGGCCGCGGAGAGGGCCGCTTCGCACCGGAAGCTAACGTCACGCGTGCTGAATTTGCGGCACTGCTCGTCCGGGCACTTAATCTAACCACGGATGCGGCGAATGCCGACTCGTTCTTCGATGTACCTAAGGATGCCTGGTATGCGCAAGCGATCGCTACACCTATGAAGGCAGGAATCGCGCAGGGCAACGGCGACGGCAAGTTCTGGCCGGATAAATCAATTACCCGCGAAGAGATGGCCGTATTCACCATGCGTGCGCTTGAAGCAATCGGCTCTACACCTGAGTCCGGCTCAGCTGCTAGCTTCCAGGATGAGGCGCAAATTAGCGCCTGGGCGCTGGCCGCCGTTAAGCAAACGACGGAGCTTGGGCTGCTTCAAGGCTACCCGGACGGAGCTTTCGGTCCCGGCATTCAAGCGACAAGAGCGCATGCCGCCGTTATTCTGAACCGTCTGCTTGGGATGGTAAAGTAATCCCTTTGCCATAATCCGCACCAAAAAAAGAAAGCCCCTCGTTTCCGTCCCAATTGCGCGACGTCATACGAGCGGGCTTTCTTTTTGGAATAACCATTATGCGATCTGCTAATCTCTTCTTCTCACCGCACGAATACGAATTACGCCGTAGGCGGCGAAGCCAACCATGCCTAGAGGAATCACGGCATATTGTCATAGGAGTGAACAGACAAGCATTAACGCCAGCACCAGTTTCCTCTCCATCCTCTATCACCTCTTGCCTAACAGACGCAACAATGGAAGGAAAAGGTTGTGTATGGCACTCACGTCTGGCCAGCTTTCATCAGATTTTTCTAACAGGCAGCCGCAATATGGTTTTCCTCGTTGAAGGAGCGCTCCTCCGCGGATCGGACAAATAGATTTCATGATGCAGCCCGTTACCGGTCAGTCCATGCTCGCTCATATAGGTATCCATGCGCTTCAGCGTTGCCGGTTCCTCGCTGTAAGGCCCGATATGCATGATTTGCACGCAATCTCCTTCATGAATAGGAAGGTAGGCCACAGACTGAATCAGCCCAGCCAACACAGGCTTCTTCTTGGCGGCTGCAAGTCTCGCGCTTGTTACCTTCTCGGCTGTAACAAAGTCTGGCATGCGAATCATAATCCGCCAGCGCCATTCCTCGCGCGGGACAGTCAGCGGATCATGGGCATCCGAATCGACCCACCACAGCCCCTCCAGCTTGGCTACCGTAAAATCGGCTTGCTCGCTCTTGCAAAGGCCTTTGACGCCATAAGCAACCGTGTAGAGCGCTTCGGTCGACTCCCGGAATCGTTCGCCATTGGGATCTCCCTGCCCTTCTAATGCCACATAATTCAGCTCCGGAAAATGGACAAGCCTCGGCTCAAGCGATGCCGTGTAATAGAGCTTGTCTCTTTTGGCCAAATCCAGCTTCTCTCCATTCATCATGTCGATCCATCACCCCTCTGTATCAGATGTAGCTACTATACAACAGCTTCCCTGACAAGATGGCTGTCAGGGAAGCTGTCGGGCTGGCAGATCCATTTACGATTCATGATGCTGAACCAACTCTTTGGCAAGTTTGATTAGTGCGTTCTTCAAAGAAAGAGGCTGTACAACCTCTACCCCCTTGCCGAACGAGAGAAGCATATGGGGCATATAACCCAGCATCGCTTCCTCCGCCATCAGCAGGCTTGCCACTCCTTCTCCCCGTTCAATCTCAGCGCTATGCTTCAAATACCACTGATTGCAAATCGCGCTCAACATTTCATTGTTCGCCTTTACGATAACCTGGACCTTCTCGCCAGCATGTTGTTCGGATACAGCCAGATAGTTCGCCAAATATGCCTTCGCTGAAAAGGATGCCGGGCGCATAAAGCCGCTCCCGGCAGGTGACACCCCACTGATGCGATCCCCTCTGAACACCCGGATCGACTCCCGGCTATGGCAATAAGCAATGACGTACCATCGGCCATGCCGATACAACAGGCCATAAGGGTCGATTTGCCGTGGGCTCGGCGGCAATCCATCTGCTTTTGCATAACCAATCGACAGCGTTTTGCCATCAATAATAGCTTGATCCAGCTCATCCAGCACACGCTGTAAGCCGTCTGCCTTGTCTGGCTCATCCACTTCAATACCGGCAGTGCTCCGCTCCAGCTCCTCCAGCTGCGAATCATTCAGGCGATGTCTAATTTTATCGAGTGATCGCATGAGTGAATCCGAATAAGGATAGTGAGCCTGCTGCGCCAGCAAGACACCATGCGCCATCGCCTTCAGTTCGTTGGTATCAAAGAATAGCGGCATGCTGGCAAAGCTGCTTGGCAGACTATAGCCCCCGCCATGCCCTGCTTCAGCAACAACAGGGACACCGCTCATGCTGAGCGCGTCAATATACCGGTATACGGTTCGAACGCTTACTTCCAATTCCTCAGCGATCTGCTCCGCTGTAAGCCGACTCCTGGAGCTAAGGAGCCATAAGACGGATAGCAAATAATCCAGCTTAACCATAATAGAAGGGGCTTTCTCGTGAAATTGTCAGAATGGATCGAGTCATAACATCCGTCCTTTACCCGGGAATAAGGAAAGTATAGCATGCCGCTCGGCTTAGCTTAAGCGATGCCGTGTTACAACTCCGCCAAGTCGGTGACTGCGCCTTTGCTCGCCGAAGATACAAGCCGCGCATACTTCGCCAGCGCGCCGGACGTGCGTTTCAGCGGCGGCTGCACCCATGTTTTCCTGCGCCGATTCAGCTCTTCATCCGTTACGTCGAAGTCAATCCGCTGTGTCTCGCTGTCTATTGTAATCCTGTCCCCGGTGCGCAATAGCGCAATCGGCCCGCCAACCTGCGCTTCCGGCGCGACATGCCCGATGACAAATCCATGGGAGCCGCCGGAGAATCGGCCGTCGGTCAAGAGGGCCACCTCGCCGCTCAAGCCTTTGCCGACAATCAACGCCGTTACCGACAGCATCTCCGGCATGCCCGGTCCGCCCTTCGGTCCGCAATAGCGGATGACCAGCACATCGCCGCGCTGAATTTCATCTCGTACAATCGCTTCTGTAGCGGCTTCCTCGCTGTCATACACTTTGGCAGGTCCGGTGAAGCGCAGCTTCTTCATCCCCGACATCTTCGCAATCGCTCCATCTGGCGCAAGGTTGCCGCGAAGAACAACCAACGGCCCGTTTGGTTTGAGCGGGTCATGGAACGGACGGATGATGTTCTGGCCCTCATGGAGCGGCTCGCTAGCCGCCAGATTTTCCGCTAATGACCGGCCTGTTACCGTCATGCAGTCGCCATGCAGCAGTCCCTGCTCCAGCAGCAGCTTCATCACACCCGTCACGCCGCCTGCATCGTTCAAATCCTGCATGACATATTGACCGCTTGGCTTCAAGTCCGCCAGATGCGGAACCTTCACCCGAATGCGCTCAAAATCGTCATACGTCAGCTCCACGCCCGCAGAATGGGCGATGGCGATCAGATGAAGGAACGCATTCGTAGAACCCCCAAGCGCCATGACGACGGTAATCGCGTTTTCGAATGCTTTTTTGGTCATAATGTCTCGCGGATAGATGCCCTGCTCCAGCAGAGAGATGACTGCTGCTCCCGCTTCCTCGCATTCCTCCGCTTTGCGTGCCGCGATGGCTGGCGTCGAGGCAGAGCCGGGAAGGCTCATGCCCATCGCTTCGGCTGCAGCAGCCATTGTGTTGGCGGTATACATGCCGCCGCATGCGCCCGGCCCAGGACAAACGCTGCATTCCACTTTGTGAAGCTCCTTCTCTGTCATTTTGCCGTCATGGTATTGTCCGACCGCTTCAAAGGCGCTTACGATATCGACCGGTTTCCCATCCAGCTTGCCCGGCTGTATCGTCCCGCCGTAGACATAGACCGATGGCACGTTCAGTCGCCCAATCGCCATGAGACAAGCCGGTGTATTCTTGTCGCAGCCGCCAATTGCCACTAGTCCGTCGAACCGTTCGGCACCAGTGACAATTTCGATGGAATCGGCAATCGCCTCGCGGCTCGGAAGCGAATAGGTCATGCCTTCATGCCCCATCGAAATGCCGTCCGATACGGTAATCGTATTGAAGATTAGCGGTGCGCCTCCATGCCGGGCAAGCCCAGCCTTTGCCCGAACAGCTAACTCGTTAATATGCATATTGCAAGGGGTAACCTCGCTCCATGTACTCGCTACGCCGATCATGGGCTTCTTGAAATCCTCATCCTTAAACCCGACAGCACGCAGCATCGCTCTGTTCGGCATCCGATTGACGCCTTCGCTAATAACCTTGCTCCGAATTCTCAGATCCTTTTTGCCTGTCATATCCATCACTCCTCCGTATTTAATCGCCAGCATTCTTGTAATATGCAATATATCGCATATGGATGCAGAATTCAATGTTAATTTCTATGGGGTGCTCTGATGTGTAGTTTTGACAAAGAAAAATAGTGCTAATCGATGGAATCGATAAACGTGGAGTGGGAATATCCCGGAAAATGATCATAACAAGACGGCTCTCCGATTATCGGAGAGCCGTCTTGCCTCATATAACAAATATCCGGTTAAATCTACTGGCGCCACGCTCCCAGCTGTCTTCGAATTAATACGATCTGACCGCTATGATATGCGTCATGCAGCAGCCATATGGACAACTCCTGGCCCATTGTCGTGGAAGCGAATGGCTTCTCCAGATCCTCATCGGTCAGCGCTGCGATCGTCTCCCGCAACCCTTCCGCAAGCTCGTGTGTTCTGGCTACCACAGCCTGCCAGCCCGCCTCGTCATCTGGCTGGCCTGTAGAGCCAAATGTAGCTTTATTGGTAACCCGAGGGCCCAAAGGTTCGTCTCTGAGCCGATATAATAGATCCTCGTTGTAATAATTAATATGGAGCAGCGTCTGCCATATGGAATTACCGCCTCCCTCAGGTTCCCAAGCCGCAACCTTCGCCGTCAGTCCTTCCAGTGCAACAGCCAGCGGTACAATCCATTCCTCTTTGTTCCACGCTTGCTCTCTCTGCAGCAGCAATAACTCGACTTTGCTCAACCCCATCTGCTTGTCAGCTCCTCTCAAAATTGTAACTAGCTAATCGCGAATTCGAACGTTACAATGAGAAGGTATCATATGTGAATTACGAATGCAACTATCTAATTCGATTTAGATGGTTACATCTTTTGAATAAGTTGGAGGTCATCAAGTATGGACGAATTATGGACCGATTTCGCCAATAGTTTATGGCATGACTGGAGGGGCGACGGTCATTCGGAGGACCGGCTGCTGAAGCCGGAATGGCAAACGGCCCTCCTGGAAAGCTGGGAGCTTCACGCTCCAGTGCCCATTCCGGCAGAGGATATGGTGACGATTCAGCGATTCAGAGATCGATTACGGCAATTCGCCATCCAATTATCCAGGGACACGACCGTGACTCATGAGATGATCAGTGCGGTGAATGAAAAACTGAAGCAAAGCGCAGCTACCCGCGAAATGAGACAAGACGATGAGACCATTCGAATGGTCTGGCTGCCGCAAGAGCATACATGGAAGAGCTTACTGTCCGAAGTGGCTGCCAGCTTCGCGCAGACGTTGGCTGACGGACAAGGCAATCGAATCCGGATATGCGAGAACAGCAACTGCAATTGGGTGTTTCTGGACGACACGCGCAACCGCTCCAAGCGATTTTGTGATGACAAGATGTGCGGCAATCTCATGAAGGTGAGGCGATTCCGGGAACGGAAAAAGTCAGAGTCTAAGTAATGCTGTATATTGGCATCAAGCGTAAATAGACGCTCACTCATAGACTAAATCAAAATCCATCATGCTATTAAATGAGGTGAATACTCATGCATCCTACCGAGCAATTAGCAGAAGCGCTTAAGCAAGCGGAGCGTATTGCCGTCCTGACCGGCGCCGGCATCAGCACAGCAAGCGGCATACCAGACTTCCGATCCCGCGGCGGACTATATGACCAAGAGCTGGATGTCGAGGCGATTCTGTCGGAGACCTACTATCATCGGCATCCCAAATCCTTTTGGACACACTTTAAAACAATCTTCCACTTCCATGCGATTAAGCAGTATGAGCCTAATCTCGGCCATCTGTTTCTGCGCGAACTGGAGCAAGCGGGCAAAGAAGTGACCATCATCACTCAAAACGTCGACGGCCTGCACAGCAAAGCAGGCAGCCGCCGCATCCTCGATGTGCACGGCTCCATCCATACCGCTCATTGTCCGAAATGCCGCACAGTCTACGGTCTGGAGCATCTGGTCAGCGAGGAGATTCCGCGCTGCGGCAAGGACGGTTTTATTTTAAAACCGGATGTCGTGTTGTTCGAGGGAATGGTAAAGCATCTGGAGGAAGCCTTCGAAGAAGCCTCCAAAGCCGATCTGTTCCTTGCGATCGGAACGTCGTTAAAGGTTTATCCCGTTAAGGAATTGCCTCGCTACAGCAAGGGCCGCCGAGCCCTTCTGAACCGTGAAGCGACTGAGCTGGACGGCTTGTTCGATATCGTTGTCCATGGGGACATCGTGGAGACGTTCCGCGCTGTTCAGGCATCTTGGTAATGCAAATATCGACTTTCAAGCCGCACAATGAAGCCCTTGCAGCAGCCAATCACATTGGCCGCCGCAGGGGCTTTGCTTATGCAATCTCATCCGAACGGCCCGTTAAAGTTCAGTCTCAAGAACGAGGTGAATATATCGTGTGCCTCATATACTGTTTATATCATATACAATTCCAAAAGAGGTGAACACACTTGATCAAAAATGCGATTGATGTAAAAGGTTTAGTTAAATCATTCGGCAAGACGGTGATTCTGAAAGGCGTTAATCTCACCGTGCCCGCTGGCACCATCTTCGCCTTGCTCGGACCTAACGGTGCAGGCAAAACAACGCTCATTCATATTCTATCCACCTTGACCAAGCTGGACGAAGGCAGCGTAAAAGTGGCGGGGTACGATGTCGAGTTCGAGCAAAAGGAGGTCAAGCGCTCCATCAGCTTAACGGGACAATTCGCTGCTGTAGATGAGTTGCTGACTGGCGCGGAAAACCTGCGCATGATGTGCAGGCTATCCGGCTTATCGACCTCTGAAGCCAATGCCAGAACCAATGAGCTTCTGAAGCAATTCGATCTGGAAGACGCCGCTTCCAAGCGAGCGAAAGCCTATTCCGGCGGTATGCGCCGGCGGATTGATCTGGCGATCAGCCTCGTTACACATCGTCCGGTGATTTTCCTTGATGAACCTACGACCGGTCTGGATACCATTAGCCGACGCACGCTCTGGGAGATGATTCTCGGCCTCAAACAGCAGGGCGTCACCGTATTTCTGACGACGCAGTACTTAGAGGAAGCCGATGAACTGGCTGACGAAATCGCGGTCATTCACGGAGGACGTATCGTGGCATCCGGAACAGCAGATGAACTGAAGTCGCGGGTAGGCGGAGAGGTCATCGAATTGCGCAATGGCCAAGATGAGCTAATCGGCTCCTATCCGACTACCGGAGGGCTTGCCGATGTCAAACAGGCGCTGAACAGCGCCGCACAGGCTTTCAATCCCGATACCAAAATCTCGATTCGGAAGCCAAGCATGGATGATGTCTTCCTTGCCTTGACCGCAACCAAAACCGAAACGAAGGAGGTCTCTATCTCATGAATACGGCCCAATCTGTGCAAAAATCACCAACGATCATCACAACCAATCTTGTCTTTATCGGGAGAAGCCTTCGCCATAGCCTGCGCAACGTGGAGTCTCTACTGATGGCGATTATACTCCCTGTGTTTCTTATGCTGCTGTTCACCTATGTATTCGGAGGAGCGATTGATACGACGGGGCACTATGTCACCTATGTCGTTCCCGGCATTATCCTGTTATGCGCCGGATACGGATCATCCAGCACCGCCGTCGATGTAGCGACAGATATGACGAACGGCATCATCGACCGCTTCCGGACGATGCCGATTCGGGCTGTCAGTGTCGTGACCGGGCATGTCTTCGCGAGCGTCGTCCGCAATATGCTGGCGACATGCATCGTGGTCGGTGTCGCCCTCCTGCTCGGCTTCCAGCCTGTGGCGGGCTTAAGCGACTGGCTGATCGCGCTTGGGCTGATCACCTTGTTCATCTTGACCTATACGTGGCTGTTCGCAGCGATTGGCCTCGTCACGGGAAGCCCCGCAGCCGCCAGCGGATACGGCTTTGTACTCCTGTTCCTTCCTTACCTGTCAAGCGCATTTGTCCCGACCGATACGATGCCATCTTGGCTGCAGGGCTTTGCGAACCACCAGCCCATTACGCCGGTCATTGAGGCGCTTCGAGCGTTGCTCATTGGCGGACCCATCGGGAATAACGGGTGGCTCGCGTTGCTCTGGTGTGCAGGCATCCTGCTCCTTTCCCTCATCTGGTGCGCCATCGCCTTCCGCATGAGATCAGGCCGCCGCTAAGCACAATTCCGATCTTGCCAGTCCATTATAAAGAGCCGTCTGCCACTACCGGTTCATGATTGAATTGGTGCGGCGTGCGGCCCTTTTTTGCGTATGTATTTTTATTCAATTGACTCTAACGAGATATCCCTCTTGTCAGCTTTTACTGCCAAACCCGCCTTACTCCTTCAGCCTTTCACTTCGAGCCGTTTTTCCTTGCGCAGCTTGACGAAATGAAACCCTACGATCACGAGTGCAACCATAAATATAACGACATTAAAAATATATATCGGTGTAATATCCGGATATTTTGAAATGATTTGAGTTAATGCACTGAGCATCAGACAAACTCCGATCATGATGTTTATGACTCGTCCAGCAATCATCGTTTTCCCGCCTTCCCTAGCTATTTATAATCAGAAATCAACCGTATCCGATTGACAGACAACCCGCTCTCAACCAAACTAGTATATATAAAATTTACCATATCAAGAGAGATGCGAATAGAGGGAGAATGCAAACGTGAATAAAGACTTGAATATCTATACACCCGAGCTTGATCCATGGATTCAAAATGGCGTGAAGCACGCTCTAATTGATGTCGATAATACACTTGTGAAAGCCAACATCGCCGAGCTATACCTGCGCATGCGCAAGAACAGCTTCAAACGATCTTGGTCGTGGCGGCTATGGCTGACAGGCTTCGCCGCATTCTGGGCGCCCATCTACCTGCTTCTGGATGCGATGAACCGGGAATGGTTCCAGCGGGCATTTTACCGGCGGTTCCGTGTTTTCTCCCCGGAGCAGATCGACCAAGCTTCGGAACAGCTTGTCCAAGAGAAATGCCGCACGCGGCTTATTTCCTACACACATCAGCTCATTCCTTATTTGCAGAAAAACAACATTACTGTCCTTCTTCTGTCCACCAATATCGAACCCGTTGTGAAACGAATGGCGCAGCGTTATGGGGTGGAATACCTATGTCTGCCTCTCTTGCAGAACGGGACAGCCGCACAGGTAGGACTGGATGAACTCCGCGATTTCAAAAAGAATCACGCCGAACGTTACCCCTCCGAATCCCTGCTTGCCGTCGCAGACTCCAAGCATGATCTGCCTGTGCTTCAGCATGCGGCATACTCTATTGTCATAGAAAATCGCCCACTCTCCTGGATGAAAAAAATCAGAGGCACATACATCCGTGTACCCGGCACCCTGGTTCATCACGAGCAAGACCATGCAGACAACCGCACGCATGCCAAAAATGTTCCATCCTAAAACCACTTACTCCTTCCATATTAAAAAAACAGCGATTCGCCCCTGCACGAATCGCTGCTTTTTGCTTCTATTCACTCAGTGTCTTCTTTATCTCAATATACTGCTCGATGCCGTCAAGTATACGCTCCAGTCCGAATGCAAGATCGTCGCCGACCGGATTATCAGCTTCTTCTGTATAGGCGCCCGCCATCACAACCGGATACAGATGAGGATAGTCCTCCTCCTTGACGAGCGCCTTCAGACCAGCTGTGTAGATCGATCCGCTGAACGCGTCCAGACTGTAGCCTTCCTTAATCACAACATCCTTATCCCGCTCGATGAGGCCGCATGCCCTGGCGTAGCTGTTCAGCAGGAGCACAAAGGACATTTTCTCATAATCACTGAGCGGGAAGTCTCGCATCATGCGCAGCGTCCAGTCGATCAGCTTCAGCGTGTTAGGCGTCAACGGCACATTGCGAATCGTAATATCGCTATACCAGGGATGTTCCCGGAATATGCCCACACAAGCTCTGACATACTCACGCATCTCTTCGCGCCAATCCCGATCGGCGCTCTCTTCCGGCACAGGAATATCGCATACGGCGTCCTGCATAAGAAGCAGAAGGTCGTTTTTGCTGGTGACGTATCGGTATAAGGACATCGTCGTAAACCCAAGCGACTTTGCAATCTTACCCATGGATAAGGCCGTGAGGCCTTCGCGATCCGCAATCTCGATCGCAGCCCGGACAATCTGGGGAATGCTAAGCTCACCCTTCGGCCCCCTGCTCGGTTTCTTCACAATGCCCCAACTCAGGGTCACGCCGCCCGGCAAGTTTTTGAACACTTCATCATTAGGATCTATTGAATTGCCGTCAGACATAGCATTGCTCCTCCATCCAAATCAGACCGTACGCCCTATTCACAACCGCTTGCCGCTAATCGTGTATGTCGCAAACAGTATACCATAGGCCGCACGCCAGAAGGAATCGGCGGCAATCTAACGCTGAATCATATAGTACGTGCCGAGCGAACCAATCCGAACATTGGATAGATCGGTAATAGCAGCCTGATCGAAAGCCGTGATCAAGGAATCCTTCAATTCATTATCCGACAACGTTTCCGTCATACGAACTACGATGAGGTCATCGTCTCCGCTCTTTAACAGTTCAGCTACTTTGCTCGTAAATTTATTCGGGGAATCAACCTCCAGACCGTTCACCACGTAATAATCCATTGAATTATCCCTTGATTCGAATTGATCCAGCTCATGGTCCAGCCAGTATCCTTCGTCCAGATAGAAATTCAAAGCCAAGGCCGTGTCGTCGCTGGAGCCATAGAGCAAATACGGAATACCTGAATTCGTCGCGTTGTTGGTCGCATCCACATGAACCCATAAGCCGCCGATCTTCGCCTTATTCCAGGCATGCGGCACGCCGTTCATATCGCCGGTGACGACAACAGACTCCAAGCCGGCCAGATCGCTCAGCATCTTGTACGTAGAGGCATAGGAGGCGCATACGCCTACTTTTTTCACCATAATGCCATAGGTTGTAAATGAATCGTTGAACTTCGGATCAACCGTCTTGAATCCATTTTTCTCCGCATCCTCTAGCGCGGCATCGTCATAGACGGTAGTGTCATTCAAATATTCGTATAAAGCCAAATGCTTCTCTTCCTCCGACATGCCCTCCTTGAAGATCGCCGTGACAAGCTGGGCTGCTTCTGCAACGATCTCCTGCTGCTTGCGGGCAATCGTCTCACGCTCATCCTCATAACCAATAAACAGTGTAAGCGACTTATAGTCGTAGGCATATTGCTTAACGCCCAGAATCATCGGATTCTGATAGATGACCTTTTCGAGCACATCGGTTAAGGTATCAAAGTTTTGCGCCTCCGGGAACGCCTTCAGCGACAGCTTGTCCTGTCCGTCAATCAAACCAAGAGCCAAGTATTCTTCCAGAGCCGAATCGGCATTAACCGGAACATCCGCCACTACGGCAGGCACTGTGACCGCCTGGGCATTCCCTTCCTCGACGGTCTTGTCCGTATTTTCCTTCTGGGCCGTAACAACCGAAGCCTCGTCATCCGCAGAAGGCGTGTCTGTAATAATTGTCGGAACCGTCGGATCCGGCACGTGATCGGTCGTATTGCTCGGAGGCACATAGCCGTTCGCTTCCTTCTCCGTTCTCTCGGACAAGGCGCCTAATTCTTCCTTCGTAATCGAATTCACAATGATGAATCCGACGAAGGCCGTACCGTCGATCGTATGTTTGATAACTGCCGATCCATCGCTTTTAATGACGGCATCCTCTGTCCAATAATTCATTCGCCGCGGCGCGATCGATCCGTCGATATACATCACATCAACCGTCTCCGGCAAGTCCTTGACCGTCGCATAGCTTTGATAGACGATACTTTCAGTCATCTTTGTCGGCAGACGTTTGGATAATGGAATGGTATTTACCGGCTTGCTGAAACCCGACTCCTTGTCGCCCGCAACTGCGGTAACATAATATTCTCCTTCGACCATCCGGTTCTGAGCCGTAATAAAAAAGTTGATTTCGTCCAGCGCCTCGGTCATCAGCAACCCGCCGTCGCCATCTTGCATAAAGTCGTTGAACTGTGTCTCAGTCACCTCAGCAACCACTCTTGGACTAAACCCTACATAACCTTCCTCTGCGCTGCTCTGCGGCAGATTGGCTTGGGCCAACAGCACCGGCTTCGAGCGCTGATAGACACGGTAGCTCTCTGCACCCTCCACCTCATTCCAGGACAGCATGAGGCGGCCTGTTGAATCAATGTCATATTGAAGAGTCGGGACAGGCAAATCCGATTTTACCGTAAATGGAATAATGATTGGCTTCTCCAGCTTCGTCGCTGTTGTCGCATCCATATCATAGTTGATACGAATATAGTAGATAGGAGCTCCGCCCCATACCGAAGTGCCGCTCTGTTTCATCGTATCTGTCGGCAAGATGGCCGAGAAAGGTTTGACGGATACACTCGTTACGCCATCCGACAATTCCTCAATCGTCATTTGTTCCTTCACATTATCCCAGACCGAAGCCATGATCTCGCTCTCCGGAAGAGCCTTCTGGTCCGTATGTACGGAGACCAATTCTTTCATGGAAAGACCTGCATCAGAAAGTTCAAAATTAAAATCAAAAATGAATTCCTTATCCTGCTCCACATTATAAATAGGCATAATTGCCTTGTCTTGTTCCGAGCCGTATTTCTTCTTTAAGTCCAGCACGGTAGCGTCGGAAGCAACCTGCACCTCAGCAGCTTTCGTACTCTCCGGCGCCATCGCCGACTCGCCGTTCTCGCTGGCTTTGCATGCCGTTAATAAAATACTTAATGCCAATAATAAATAGAATAATTTCCTCAATCGGTTAACCTCCTGTTGGTTGATAGACATTCAGCGATGTATCGTCTTGACCCTTGAGCTCATAGAATTTCGCTACATTCTCTAACAATTCTTCCGGCTCGCAAGCGAGCAATCGGAATGGAATATGTACTTGCCCGTCACTCAATCCCTTGTTAAAGAGAATCAGGAACTTTTTGAACCCGCCGTAGCGATTAATAATGAGGTTCCGATCATACGTATGAATGACGAGGAATACCCAGCCCTGCAGCTGAGCAATGCCGATATGCTCAATCTCCTCCCACTTGATCAGTCCCCCGGACATGTACGTGGAATGATCAAGAATCCCCTTCTCAGACAGAGTAAGTACCGGAGACGCAGCCAACAAAATCCTCAAGTTATGTATCGCAACACCTGCCAAGGCAATGGCCATAAGCCCGCCTACCAATCCCAGAACCATATTGCTATTGCCGAAAGCCAAACTAACCAAAAATATTCCGACTGCTGTCCCAGCAATACCGAAAATGGACATCCCGATCAGTCGACCGCGTTTTCTGTAAAAACTAACCTCACCCATGCTCAACTCTCCTTTATCTATGACCATATACCCATGAACGAGACTAGCATATATTTCCTATGAATTCAAAGGTTTTTTCGACAATTTTCGGGAATTAAGGGGGATTCACCCTCGAATGATAGAACAAAGGACGCACAAAAAAGCTCTGGGGGATTAGTTTAACTAATCTCCCAGAGCTTCTTAACCATTCATTCTACTTCGCAAAGCTATGATGCCCGATCGTCACAATAACGTCCAGACTGGACCAAAATTCGCCTTTGGACACCTTCGGATTGAAGAAGTAGACGGCATCCTCCACGTTGTTCTTGCCATTCAAGGCATCCTTGGCGGCACGAAGCACGCTTGCATTCGGCTTGCTCTTATCGAGCATTCCGTTATGCGCCGGAGGGAATTGCTTGCCGGAGTAGATTACGCCCTTCACCGTATTCGGAAAGCGCGCATCCTTCACCCGATTGAGGATGACATTGGCGACAGCCAGTTGTCCTTCGTACGACTCATTGCCAGCCTCGACCTGAGTAATCTTCGCCAGCAGCGTCAAGTCCTCTTCGGTGAACGCCTTTGCCTTGTGCTTCAGTACAGAGGGCATCACCACGCGCAGCTTCGTACCGGCCTTGATCTCATCCTTCGCATCCAGACCATTGCGCTCCAGCAGCTTCGCCTTGCTGTGTCCGGTTTCCTTGGCGATCTCAGCCACCCCGTAGTCCGCGGCGACAATAGCAGGCTCAACAGTCGTCAGCTCTGCTGTATCCGCCTCTGCATCCCACTTCACTGTGGCGTGAAGCAGCTCTGCTACATAGCGCAGTGGAATGTACAATTTGCCGTCAGCCAGGAATGGCGTCTCCTCCAGCTTGTAGCGTCCTTCATTGAAGTACACTGTTGGCACTTCGTTGCCGAGTACAATCGTATCGCCTAATAAAGTATGTATTGTTGCTTCTTCGTTCTTCTTATCCCATTTCACTTTCGCGCCGAACATCTCTGCCACTCGCGCAACGGGCAAGTAAATCCGTCCCTCTTGCTTGCGTACCGGTTCTTTTATGTCCACTGCTTCGCCATCAAGTTTGATTGTAATGCCCTTCGCAACCTGCGGTAGATCCGCCGCCGCGACCGAAAGCGGTCCGACGCAAAGCAGCAGCATCGCAATGAATACCATAAGCGTGCGCCTGCCCATCGGCATGCTTCTTCTGATCATAGTAACCTCCCGTTTCAATTGGAACCGTGCGGAACCTGTTATCCATGCTCTTCGCAGATTATATCACAGCTCTAAGCGCTTACAGGATTAACGTTTTCACAGAATTGGCCGTTTTTGCGTCCATTTTTCGAAAAAATAGACGACTTCTTGTCCCATTTCATGAGAAATAGTGCTCGTCAACGCGAATTAAACCTTCTTTTATAGCATTAACTTTTTCCACTAAAATAGTTCTTCATCAGCAAAACAGCATCCCCCCGTCTTGCCGACATCCCCGGATCACGCAGAAAAGAGCCGCTTGGCGGCTCTCTCTTCACCGTTCATATACGATCGCTACATGCTCTTCGCGTCTGGGTCCAACTGTCTGACCCTCTCCAAATAATCCGTCACCGCCGCATCCTCTTCCAGCGGATAGAGGAAGTCAAGCTCGCTTGCCACGTACTGGGCCGTCTCACGGAATAGCTCACCCATCAGGAACAGGGCTTCCCATACACTCTCGTACGTGCCTGCCGGATAGGTAGCCATTAGCTTTTTCCAGCTTTCCTCCGGAATGTAACGGTCCAGGAACTTGCCATTCTTGCCGACGCTTAACGTGAAGTCCGTCCGAATGCCCGCTTGCCACTCCAGCATTTTCAGCAGCATGGGCCGCATCAGATTGTTCAGATGATCCTGTGCATACAGCATTTCCTTCCGCCATAATCCTTTGGCCACATACGTTGCCACCCACCAGAACTCATTGAAGCAATCCGCGTAAAAGTCGGCAGAAGGCCGTGTCACCCAATAATCAACGTCCGTCGAAGGGGGCACATTGGGGAAGAGTCCATCCTTATCGAGCAGAACCTGCATCAGCTTGTCTTCCTTCACGTAATCGTCCTTCTCTTCAACTGGTATAAGCGTCATATCGATGCGGTTGCCGTCCTTGAACAACATTAAGTAGGAGAAGCGGTTGCCCAGATCCGGGGGAAACATTGCCATCGCCTCCGGCATCTGCATGATGATTCTCTCGCCGAACGCATCGACCCAAGCGTGCTGATCGATGTACGACTGCATATTGGTCACATGAAAGCTGATATCATAATCGCGAAATAAATCCTTAGGCACGTTAGGATTCGTCCTGGAGCCTTCCAGCGTGACAGCCCGCACCCGCTCATCCTTCTCAGCCATCCCTAGCACCAGGCTCATCATTTCCCTCTCGCTTCTCATCTCTTTGCCACTCCTTCTACTATTGTTCTCCCAATTGACCCTATTTCTATGCTACCATAAAGAATACTAGACAACGAAGGAGGCGCATGATGTCTCATCCCTATACAAGCTCTGAGGGAAGCTACTCCACCAGGCTGCATGCAGACTGTGAGCGCTGCTTTGGCTTATGCTGCACGGCGCTGCCGTTCGCTGCATCGGCGGACTTCGCCATCGACAAGCACGCGGGGCAGCCTTGCCCGAACCTGCAAACGGATCACCGCTGCGGCGTTCACCGCGATCTGCGAAAGCTAGGCTTCAAAGGCTGTACGGTGTACGATTGCTTCGGCGCAGGCCAGCATGTATCGCAGGTCACCTTCGAGGGCCGCGATTGGCGCGAGCATCCGGAGTCGGCGAAACTCATATTCGAGGTATTCCCCGCTATGTGGCAGCTGCATGAGCTGCTCTGGTATTTGAACGAAGCATTGACCCGACCGGAAGCAGCCGAGATTCACCCCGAGCTGCAGAGGGCACTTGACGATACAGAACGGCTTGTCTTGCTCGACGCGGAGTCGCTGCTGAAGGTGGACGTGCCGGGCTGGCGGGCGGAAGTGAACCAGCTTCTGCTTCGCTCCAGCGAGCTTGTCCGTCAGAATGAGCTGCGCCGGATGAAGGGATCATCCAGCCACCGGAAGACATACGGTCGCGGAGCCGACCTTATTGGCGCCAACTTGAAGGGCGTCGATCTGCGGGCAGCCAATCTGCGCGGTGCTTATCTGATTGCGGCTAACCTAAGAAATGCCGATCTGCGGGCGGCCGACCTCATTGGCGTAGACTTCCGGGACGCCGATCTGCGCGGCGCCGATCTGTCCGGCAGTCTCTACTTGTCTCAATCCCAGATGAACTCGGCGAAGGGCGACGCTTCCACTCGTATCCCGCCAACGTTAACGCGTCCGGCGCATTGGAGCTAGCATTAGCAGGCAGCGGAATCATTCCGCTGCCTGTCGCATTCTTGCAGCTTTTATTTAACTGCATGAACATCCCCGTCTCGTAATCCACATCCTGCTCCGCGTTTCCGTTCGGTAGAATCGAAGAATATACAATTGACTACACATTCTAATATTATTCGCCCTCGGCCATAATTCGTTTCCCTTCATCAATTAAATCTAATGAAGTCAAAGCTTGTATGACGATATTGCGAAGCTCTCCCTCGTCCCGCAATACGAAGTTCATTTGGATATCCCGAATTAACGCTTTTTTAGATAGAGCAGGCGCTGACAGCATATACTCCCTCAGTTCTTGAATATCAAGACCTTCATCCTTATGTACGTAATACGGAATATGGACTTCACCTTCCGCCAAGCTGCCGACAACGCCAAGCAAATCTTGTGTCAGAGCCGCAATTCTCTCTTGACGTTGCTGTGCCAAGAGCTCTAGATGCCGGTACGGATTCTCGACTTGCGGCAAAGAAACACGCTCTCTCAACACCCTTATCATATCCGCTCGCTTCTGCTTCTGCTCCTTGGTTGGCCCATAAGGCGAGGCTGCCGCTTCCTCCTTCCAGCGCTGCTTCGCAGCACGGTAGTCCTCTTCTGCTGCGAACACATTGTAAAACAGCTCCTCGTCCGTCAACAATAAGCTCAGAAACTCCTTTATGTCGTTAGCTATAATCTTCGCAGGCCGATCAAAATCCATTGGGCTCACGCATACGATGGGAGCATGCTCCAACTGATCCACAGTTCCGAAGTCTGTCAGAAAACCATAATGAATACCGTCTACTCCATTACTCCCGAACACCACGACATCACACGGCGTATTAAAGTACCTGAACGAGCCCAGCTCCAGGTAAAAATTAAGTCCTGCGTAAAACGGGTCATGGCCACCTAACTCTTCCTTTAAACGAATGAGCTCCTGCAAGGTTGGCGGTGGGTTGTAAGAACCAAAATTTCTATTTTTCACTTTCAGTATCCATCCTTCTCTCATTTAATCTCAATAGGGTAAATGTGGCGGTAAGGTCACCGTTTTTTTGTGCGGTAATAGCCTGACGAAGACAGGAAGCCGCCCTGTCCAGGACGGCTCCACTCTCTTATTTGTTAGCCAAATTAAATTCGTATTTCGTTGTTTTGCTGCCAATGAACAGATAATGCTCCAAGATCAACTTGTTATCTTTAATCTCTATCACTTTCAACCCGTCCCATTGATTGAACTCTGTACTAAACTGATCGAGGGACTGATAGATTTTCCAAGTTTCCTCGTCCAGTACCGCTTCAGCCAGCAGCGTCGTCTCCTCCGTCTTCCGGTTGACGAGCGTCAACCATCCCGTCCTCTCTGGACGAACGACCATATAATTATCGTCGAACCACTCTACTTGGAAGTTGTCCTCTTGGTACCCTGTAATAGCCTTTAGGTCGTGCTCGCCTACCAATTTGCCCTCCAGACTAACCTCATAGAGGATCGCTCCATTCATCAGAAGCGCATGATTGCCTGCCGACCTAGCTATATTACGGTTGGGATGCCCAGCCGTGTATGCCTTTGACTCCAAAACGAGCCTTTGATTTACAAGTACCATTTTAAAAAAGTTGTTATGTATGCCTGGTTCGCCGTAATTGTCATAAACCTGCAACACATGAACGTTATCCGATAACGGGTCAACTGTGAATTCCGAATAGCCGAGCACCTCAGCCTTTGTATCCGCAATGAACTTGATAGCATCGGCATTGCTCGCGCTATAGAGCTTGCCGTTTGTCTTTTCCACCCAGTAGCTGGTTGCCCCTTGGGTTACATATAGATACTTGGCTTCCACATCAATATTCACACGACGCTCCTTGTCATGCCAGGTGACCTTTGCGCCGAACGCTTCGCTGATGAATCGAACCGGGACGTAGACGACGCCGTTTTTGTTGTATGGAACGGTCCTCATGGCAACGTTTTTGCCGTTAATCTTTGCTTGCTTGCTGCCTAGCGTCAGCTCGATGCGCGTCTGCGGATTCGTAATGACAATGCGCTTACCCTCCGGAATCCAGGTCGTCTTGCTATTCAGCAAAGTACCGACTTCCCTTAACGGCAATTGAGTCGTTCCATTCTGTAGGATGGGCGGATTCTGGAATTCGATCGGCTCCCAGTTATTTTGGGTGACCTTGATTGGCTTGGCAGCAGCGCTTGCCGCTTCTGGCCATGTATAAGCGCCTGTTGCCAATAAAGCTACTGACAGTATAAACGCAATTACCCATTTGCTTGACTTCATCATTTACTCCTCCAATGGTCAAAAATAATTCCTCTAAGTAAGACGCCCAATTTCAGTAAAAGGTTTCCTTTTTTGAGGTGTTTTTTCATGGTCCCCTCATTGTGCTCCAATTGGGAAAATGGCCCGCTTTGATCTAACGATCGAAATTCGATCCGATGCATGTTGCTCAATGCGATTCAAGGCCCCTCGGTTATT
Source organism: Paenibacillus sp. NPDC057967 (assembly GCF_042887015.1). NCBI lineage: Bacteria > Bacillati > Bacillota > Bacilli > Caryophanales > Paenibacillaceae > Paenibacillus > Paenibacillus sp. NPDC057967. The sequence goes on along the minus strand of NZ_JBHVQB010000002.1, from coordinate 95,911 downwards.
CCTCCGTCGATAAAGGCTCGCGGAACCAATGAACTCCGTTTCGTCATCACATAAGTGTACACCTGCAAATGAACAAAAACCCGGTATCCAACAGATACCGGGTTCATCGTATTAAGCTATCGTATGCGAATGAAGAATACGCTCCAGCTTGCCTGAGAGCAGCTGCAGAAGCTGCGGGCTGTCGCTATGGATGAAGAAGTGCCCGCCGGGCAGCATATGAAGCTCGAAGTCCTCTGCTGTCTGCGACTCCCACGCTTGCAGGTCCTCCTGCGGAATGCCGCTGTCGGCCACTCCGCCGAATGCGGTCAAGCCGCAAGCAAGCGGCGGACTTGCCTCATACGTATACGTATCGCAGAGCTGCATATCCGCGCGTATCGTTGGCAGGTAGAGCTCCATCAGCTCGTCATTTTGCAGCAATGCCTCCGGCGTACCATTCAGCCGCCTCAGCTCTTCTTTCAACCCTGTATCGGACAGCAGATAACGTCCTTCATCCGTTCTCGGCAGCTGCACGGACCGAAATGCGGAAACGAATACATGCTTGAGACTGCCCGGCAGTCCCGACTCCAGCCGCTTAGCCGATTCGTATGCGAGCATCGCCCCCATGCTATGGCCGAACAAGACGAATGGCTTGTCCTCCAAGTAAGGGATCAACACACCCAGCATAGGTTCGATAATCGCGTCCAGGTCGCCATTCGGCTTATCCATAAATCGATTGCCTCGCCCTGGCAATTGAATCGCAACAACCTCAATCTCCGGCGATAATGCTGCCGGCCATTCACGGTAGATCGTTGCGCTGCCTCCCGCGTAGGGGAAGCAGACCAGGCGCAGGCGCGCGCTCGGATTCGGCTTCGGAATATGCAGCCACGGACTGTCGGTTCTTTGTGGATTCATAAACAGGTTCTCTCCAATCATGAAAGGGATGCAACAGGCTGTTCGTCCCATGTCCTCATGCGCGCTGCAAGCCCGGCGATGGTAGGCTGCTCGAACAATACCCGAAGCGGCTGCGGACAGCCCGTATCGGCTTGGAGCCTGACCATCAGCCTGACAGCCAGCAAGGAGTCTCCGCCCAGCTCAAAGAAGTTGTCGAAGACGCTCACGGACTCCAGGTTCAGCAGCTCCAGCCAGATCGAGGCAATCCGTTCCTCCGTCTCCGTACGTGGAGGAACAGCTTCAACCGAACAAGCGATCTCTGCGAACTCCACGCTTGGCAGCTCCTTGCGGTTCACCTTGCCGTTCGCCGTAAGAGGGAGCGCATCCAGCACCATAAAGTAGGACGGAATCATATAATCAGGTAATTTATTCGCCAGATAGCCGCGAATCACCTCTTGATCCGTCACCCCTTCCTGTTGAAGCACTAGATAAGCTACCAGTTTCTGCTGACCGCCCGCTCCCGCCACTGCCGCGATCGCCTCGCGAATATGCGGATGCTGCGCAAGCGCCGTCTCAATCTCGCCGAGCTCAATACGGTATCCCTGAATTTTGACCTGGAAGTCTTCCCTGCCCATAAATTCAATGTTGCCGTCCGGCAGCCATCTGCCGAGATCACCAGTCCGGTAGAGCCGCTCTCCGGTTCGCGGATGCACGACGAAGCTGGCCGCTGTCTTCTCCTCGTCCCGGTAATAGCCTCGGGCCAAGCCGGTTCCGCTTATATATAACTGGCCAGGCACCCAAGTCGGACAAGGCTCCATTACATCATTGAACACATGCATCCCCTGATTGCGCATCGCCTTACCGTACGGAATGCTGGACCAGGCAGGATCTACAGAGCCGATCGGATACAGGATCGACCAGATCGAAGCCTCCGTCGCTCCGCCCAGGCTAATCAATTCCACATCCTCACATAGGGCGCGAATCGCATCTGGCAAGGATAGCGGAATCCAATCCCCGCTCATCAGTACGAGACGCAGCGACTTGTTCAGCCTTTCACGCTGTCCGGAAGCGAATTCGACCAGCATATTCATCAAGGCCGGAACTGAATTCCAGATCGTCACCCGTTCCTTGCGCATCATAAAGAGCCAGTGTGCCGGGTCCTTGCGGTGATCGGAATCCGGAATGACGATTGTCCCTCCCGCTGCCAGCGTCCCGAACAGATCGTAGACGGAGAGATCGAAGCTGAGTGCTGAGAGGGCGAACACCTTATCAGAGCTGGATACGCTGAACCGCTCGTTCATATCCAGCACGGTATTCAGTGCGCCAAGGTGGTCGATCATGACGCCTTTCGGCTGGCCGGTTGAGCCAGATGTATAAATGACGTAAGCCAGATCCTCAGGTTGCTGCACCGAATCCAGAGGGCCATCACGAAGCCGAGCCAGTCCGTCGTATTCCACGGCCATAACGGTCATTCCCTCACCAAGCCAATACAGCTTCGCCTCCAGCCAAGGCTGGGTCAGTACGATATGTACCTGCCCCTGCTGAAGCAAATATTGTATACGCTCCTGCGGCATATCAGGGTCAATCGGCAAGTAGGCCGCCCCCGACTTCAGCACGGCGAGCACAGCCGCCACCTGCTCCCAGCCCTTCTCCATCACTACGGCTATGAGCCGGTTGGGACCTGCCCCTTCCTTGCGCAACTGCCGTGCGTACCGGTTGGTCACCCGGTTCAGCTCACCATACGTAATCTCGAATTGGGAAGTCGCAATCGCTGCTTGCTTAGGATCAGACCTGGCTTGCTCGCAGAACAACTCATGCAGCAATGCGGGGGCAGTGTCGCCTGAAGCATCGATAGTCGGATTCAAGATTGCTTCGTGAGCGGACAAACTTCCCGGCCCTTTAGAAGAATGGACAGTCTCCACTGCGTCCCCAGGAGCTTGAGCAATAGCAGAGATTGCCGCTCCACTCTCTTGAGCCGCGCTTGCGGAATTTCGACCTTGAGCTCGAATGACCCAGCCCTGATGCCAAATATCATCCTCGTTCGCCAGACGGTTCAGCAAGCCGAAGTAAGCAGCGAACATGTCCTCCAGCATCCCTTCAGGGAATAGCTCTCGGACGACATCCCAATTGCAATACAGCACCTTCTCATCTTCCCACACGCCGCAATCGAGCCATACCTGGGAAGTCTGGGTGATGCTGTAGAACGGCTTCAGATCGAATCCGCTGCTCTGGCGATCCGGTATAGGCAGTGTCAGCGCGCTCGTGAAGACGACCGGCATCAGCGCACGGGTCAGTCCGCCCTGCGCGCGGCTTAGCTCACGCAGCACATGTACGCCGCTTACATGATGATGCTCCAGATCATGCCACAGCTTCTGCTGCGTCCTTCCTGCCCGGTCGACAAAGCTGATGCCATCCCTGTGATTGATCTCCAGCAGCGTCAAGGAAGTGAATTCGCCAACAATATCATGGACCTGCGGATGAATCTGCAGCCGGTTCAGGAAGGTCAGGTTCAAGCAGAAGCTTCGATTCTTGCTCCAGGCAGCCAGCACTTCAGCGTAAGCAGACAGCAGCACTCCGGAGGCGGTCAGTCCCATGCGCGTAGCCTTGGATTTCAGACGGCTCCAGATGTCGGCGTCCAGCCGATTATGCAGCCGGGAGAAGTACGGGTTCTTAAGCGAGCCCGGACTCTTTGCCATCGGGAGCTCGGGAGCCGGCGGCAAGGAAGGTATGCGTTCCTTCCAATACGCAAGCGACCGCTTGTAGGCGTCCGTCTCCTTCATTCGGGCTTCCGCATGTACATAGTCACGGAAGGTCAGCTCCAGCTCGGGCAGCTCGGCATCCGAATCTTGATGAAGCTTGGACAGCTCCTTAAGTAAAATGACATAACTCCAGGCATCGAACACAAGCGCATCCGAGCTGAGATGGATGCGAGCCCGCCCTTGGTCAAGCAGGGTTAGTCGCAAGTCAAAGACGGGCCATCTGTCCGTCTCCAGCATTTGATGAGACATGCTCTCTCTCAGCGCCGCTAGTGCAGATTCGGTGTCCTCGGCAGGATGGCCGCGCAAGTCAAAAACGGCAATCTCGTATTCCGGCACATGCTCCAGCACCTGCTGCATGCCGTCTTCCGTCACGATAGCGCGGAGCATATCATGTCGCTGCACCAGAAGATTCCAGGCAAGCTGGAAACGGGCGGGATCGATATGCTCCACCTCCAGCTCGTCATAGCTGTGTGTGGATACATTTCCCATCTCGAATGCTTCGTTGCGTCCGATCCAGTAGGCCTGCTGCACCTCTGTCAGCGGGAACCGTTCATATCTTCCGACAGAATCCTTCCGAAGCTCCGGCAAAGCCTGCACCGCTTCCTCATGGCGCTGCTGCTGCCCACTCTTCTCCGCGATCACAACAGCCAGCTCCGCTATGGTCGGCGCCTGGAACAGAACCTGTAGCGTCAGGTCCACCTGGAACGACTCCCGGATTGAAGCAATCAACTGAATGGCCAGGAGTGAATGGCCTCCATTGACGAAGAAATCGGAGTGAATACCCATTCGTCTGACCTGGAACAGCTCCGCCCATACGCCAGCCAGCTTCTCTTCAATTAACGTGCGGGGCGCAGCGTAGGAACCATCATCTTCCGACTGCAAGGTCGGAGCAGGCAAAGCGCTGCGATCGACCTTGCCGTTGGCCGTCAGCGGAAGTTCCTCCATCACGACGAAGGAGGCCGGGACCATATAGTCGGGCAAGCTTAGCTTAACGGCGCTGCGAAGTCTGTCCGTATTGACCGACATCCCCGCTTCGGGCACGATCCATGCCGCCAGCAGCCGATCCTCCCATACCCGCACAACACATTCCCTTACGGATGAATCGCGGTTCAGCGCCGTCTCGATCTCCCCAAGCTCAATTCGGTAGCCGCGCAGCTTCACCTGATTGTCCATGCGGTCCAGCAGCTCGATATTGCCGTCCGCCAGATACTTGGCCTGATCTCCCGTCCGGTAGACTAGCGTTCCCTCATGCCTGCGAATCGGATGCGGGATGAAGCGTCCAGCCGTCAGAGCCGGACGCCTCCAGTAACCGAGCGCAAGCCCGCGACCTCCAATATAAAGCTCTCCCGGCACGCCGACGGGGACGGGCTGCTGATTAGCATCCAGTACATAAGCCTGCTGGTTCGGAAATGGCTTTCCAATCGGAATGAGCTGATTCGGCGACATGCCCGCAATATCGCCCTCGAAGTATGTACTATCGATTGTTGCTTCAGTGAGCCCGTACGAATTGATCAGGCGCGTATCAGGCCCGCAGAATCGTCTGAAATGCTTATATTCATGAACGTACCAGCGGTCCGAGCCGATGCACAGCACGCGCATAAAGTCGAGCGTTTGCCCCGTCGCCTCCAGGTAACGGATCAAATTCCGGAATACCGCAGGGACAAATTCAGCGGCATCGACCCTCTCCTTCTTCATCAACTCATACAGACGGGGCGCATCCAGCATCGTATCCTTCTTCAGCAGTACAAGCTTGGCGCCGGAGCACAGCGCTCTGACCCAGTCTCCTGTGAAGACGTCGAAGGAGAAGCTCGCCAGCTGCAAGTGAGCTTTCACATCCGCCCGCAAGCGGTATATGTCCTCCCAACCGAAATAAGCATTAACGAGACTCGCATGACTCACCATCGTTCCCTTCGGCTGGCCTGTCGTTCCTGATGTGTATACGAGATAGGCTAAGTCATCTTCCGCTATCTCAGGCTGGGACAGCTTCTCCGCACCCGTGATCCCCGCTTCTCCGGCATCAAGCAGGAGCGTGGCAAGATTGCCCCCTATGAATCTGTCCGCCAGAGCTTGCTGTGTCAGCATGACCGACAACCTTGCATCCTCCACCATATACTCGATTCGTTCCGCCGGATAGTCCGGATCGACCGGCACGTAAGCCCCTCCAGCCTTTAGAATCGCAAGCACACCTGCAACCATGTCCAGTGATCGCTCTACACATATGCCGACGCGCGTTCCCGAGACGACCCCCATTCCCTGTAGCCTGAGCGCAATATGGTTCGCCCGCTCGTCCAGTTCCCGATAGGTAAGCGACTCTCCCCCCATTACTACAGCTGTTCCGTTAGGAATCCTTGCGGCTTGCCGCTCGAACAATTGATGAATCGCCGCCACACGCTCGTACGGCTTGGATGTGCGATTCCATTCCACAAGCATCCGCTCCCGCTCTGCCGTCCCAAGCAGCGGCAATTCAGCGATTCGGCAGGATTCATCTCCCGTGACCGCCTCCGCAAGCACCTGGAAGTGCTCGGCCATGCGAACTATACGATCGCGGTCATACAGGTCCGTATTATACTCGAATATACAAGTGGGGCCGTCCGGACCTTCGAAGATATCAAGGGACAAATCAAATTTGGACGTACCGCCATCAATGGCTTCATATGTAATGGAACGATCTCCTGTCCGGATAGGAGGAAGCGCGTTCTGATAAGTGAACAGCACTTGGAACAACGGATTATGGCTCAAATTCCTCTCCGGCTTAATGGTCTCCACCAGACGGTCGAAGGGAACATCCTGATTCTCGTAAGCGTTCAAGGCTGTCTTACGCACCTCGCCCAGCAGCTCGGCAAATGTCTGAAGACCGGACACTCCCGTACGCAACGGCAGCGTATTGACGAATACGCCAATTGCGTGCTCGGTGCCAGGCAGATGGCGCCCGGAGATGGGGAAACCGACGATAATATCCGATACACCTGTATAGCGATAGAGCAGCACCTTGAATAGCGATAGCAAGGTCATGAATAACGTAGCCTCATGCTTCCGGCTGTAGATCTTCAGCGTATCGTACAGCTCTCGCGGCAGCACCAGTGTGTGCATCGCCCCGCGGAAGGTCTGCACCGGCGGGCGAGGCCGGTCCGCCGGCAGCTCCAGAACGGGAAGCTCGCCCGCCAGATGGCCTCTCCAATACGTGAGCTGGCGGTTCTGCAGCTCTTGGCTAGCCCGCTCTCGCTGGGCGAAGACATAATCTGCGTATTGAGTCAACGGCTGAGGAAGTACCGATAGATCCCCTCCTGATGACAACGTTTCATAGATCGAGGACAACTCCCGGATGAACACGCCAAGCGACCAACCGTCGAATACGATGTGATGCATCGTGAGAATAAGCTGATACTCCTGATCCTCCAACCGAATGAGCGTCGCCCACCAGAGCGGCCCGATCCGCAGATCGCAGGGCCGCTGCACATCATCATTCACGATCCGCTCCGCTTCCGCGAACCGCACATCCTCCGGCCATGCTCGAAGGTCAATAGAGCGCAGCGTCACCTTGGGAGAAGCAGCCACGATCTGCACGGGTCTGCCTTCATCGCCCATACGAAAGGTTGTACGAAGCACTTCATGCCTGCGGACCATCTCATGCAGGCTCTCCGACATCAGTTCCTGATCCCATTCACCGAATAGCCGGAAGGCTGACGGAATATTATAGAATGGGCTATGCGGATCTAATTCCTGCAGGAACCACAGGCGCTGCTGCGTGAAGGAGAGCGGAATAGGCTCTCCTGTCCGTGGCTTGGCCGGAGACGGCTCCAACACAGCCTCCCCGGCTTTCTTTTTCTTAATGGCCTCCAGCAGCTGAAGCCGTTTCTCCGGCGACAATGCTGCCAGCTTGTCCGTCAACTTCTCACTCATTCCTTAAGCCCCCCGCCGGCTGCTACTTCTTGAAGCAGGGCTTCGACCTCTTCCAATGAGAGGGAATCTGCTTCCGATAGCAGCTCCTTCAAGTCTGCATCCAACTCCTTGCTTTCGACCGCCAGTTGTGACAATAGCGTGCCCGTCAGCTGCGATACGCTTGAGCCCTTCAGCAATTCCACGACGGCTACGCTCATACCCAGATTCGTCTCAATCCGATTCTTCATCTCGATCGCCATCATCGAATCAAGTCCCCAAACGCTAAGCGGCTGCTCCGGCAGCAGCTGCGAGCGGTTAATGCGGAGAATGCCTGATACGACGTCCATCAAATAGTACTCAAGCAAGCGATACCGCGCTTCGGCGTCAGCGGCTCCCTCCAGTTGGCTCCGTATGCCAGCTTGTCCATCCCCTTGCATGGATGCCTTTCTGTCTTCGTCGGTCTGTGCCGATAGACGCTCCAGCATAATAGGGGCGATGCCCATCGGGAAATTCTTCTCCGCAACGACCGGCCAGTCTGCGGCAAGTACCGTCGCCTGGGCAAGCCGTTGACCAAGCAAATGCTCCATCGCTTCCAGCCCTTGCGCATTGCTCATCGGGTAGAAGCCGCGATTGCCGAAGAACTCGACCAGATCGAGCTGTGTAGCCATGCCGATCTCGCCCCATGGTCCCCAATTAATGCTGAGTCCCGGTAATCCGAGCGACCGGCGATGGTGCGCAAGTGCGTCAAGGAAGGCATTGCCTGCCGAATAATTTGCTTGTCCTGGCGACACGACCACTGAAGCGAGCGACGAGAACAGAACGAAGAAATCGAGCGGCGCGTCCGCGAATTGGCTATGCAGGTTCCATGCTCCCGCTACCTTCGGCTGAAGCACGTCGCTGAACTGGGCTTGCGTCATCTGGACGAGCAACTGAGGCTTCGCCACACCAGCCGCATGAATAATGCCCCGGACGGCAGGCCAGCCCTCCTGCTCATACGTGCGCATGAACTCGGCAAGCTGGTCGGCATCCGCAACATCAAGACCCGCTACATGCACCGAAGCCCCCATCGCTTCCAATGCGCGTACGGCTGCAATGCGCTTAGCCGCAGACGGATTGTCGCGTTCCGCATCCTTCCAGAACGCGCGCGGAGGCAGCTTCTCGCGACCGGCCAGAATGAGTCTGCGCGCCCCGTGCTCCACCATCCACCTCGCAACGAGTTGACCGAGTCCGCCGAAGCCGCCCGTAATGAGATAGCTGCCGTCAGATCGCAGCTTCGCCGGAATTCTCGCCATCGGCGCGCATTCCTCCAGACGGGCGACATACCGTATGCCACCTCGGAAGGCCACCTGATCCTCGCCGTCTGACCGCAAAATCTCCTCCAACAAGCCGTCCATGCTGCAGTTTTCCGTATCCATGATACCGCCCCATATATCCTTGTGCTCTTGATGCCCGAGCGTTCTCGCAAGTCCCCACAGCATCGACTGATGGAGCGCAAGTCCGCGGAAACCAGGCTGGACAGGCTGGCTGTCGCTCGTCACTAGCCAAAGCTTCGGCTTTCTTCTCCAGCTGCGCCCGGCAATGGCCTGCACCAAATGCATGACCGCAATGACGCCCTCCTGCTCCGCATCCTCCAGTTCCGCCCGATCTGCTCCTTCCGTATGCGCTGCATTCAGGCTCCATAGATGGATGACGCCGCGAATATCCGCGTCGTCTCCTGAGCATACGGCTTCCAGAAGACGAACAAAGTCGTCAGGCGATGCAGGGTTAACTCCGTATTGTCTATGAGCCTCATCTGCACGGTATACGCGCTCTGAGTATATTTGAATGCAGGCCGCGCCTTGACCAGCCAGCTCGCCAGCCAGCTTATCTCCCGCGCCATGCCGGTCCATGAAGAGCAACCAGCGGCCTGATGCATGTTGATCCTCCATGGCTGCGGCAGGAAGCCGTTCCTGCTGCAACCAGTTCATCTCATACAGCTGCTGCGGCTTATTCAGAGCAGCCGATTCATCCCGCAGCGAGACGGCGCGGCAGCCTTGAATATCCAGAATGAGATTGCCCTCCGTATCCATTAGTCGGATATCGCCAAGCAGGCCGGAAGCATCCTGCTCCGAGATTGTGGCGTGAATCCACATCGCATCCGACAGCTGGCGGTAGACATGCCCCTGAGTAACCCCAACCGGCATATAAACCGAAGAAGCATTCGGGTCGATTGGCAGTGCAGCGGCCATGACCTGGAAGCAAACATCAAGCACAGCCGGATGAATGCGGTAGGCGGACAGCTCCGGTACCAGACCCACTGGAACGTCCACTCTGGCCAGCGCCTCGTTGCGGCCTTGCCATAGTTGCCGGATTCCCTGGAATGTCGGTCCATACTGAAGCCCCATTGTTTTGAAGTGGCTGTAGCAGATATCACGGGCAATCTCGGTCCCGCAGCGCACTTGCAATTCGTCCAGCTCTATTCGCCTGGCCTGACCATGATGCGGACTGACGCAGCCTTCCGCGTGAAGAGTCCAGTTCGTATCGCCTTGGCTGCTGAAAATGCTGAACCGTGAAGCAGTCGGATCAAGGGCAATACGCAGCTTGACGGTCTCTCCCTCCCCGATAAAGAGAGCTTTCTTGAACGCAATAGCTTCGGTATGCAGAACGGCTGCCTCTTCGCCGTACAGCTCCCGCGTCGCAGCAAGACCCATCTCCACATAGCCCGCACCCGGGAAAACAACCGCATTCTGAATGCGGTGATCGTCCAGGAACGGCAGGCGGCGGGCATCCAGCTCCACCTCCCATGTCGGGTATGGCGATGGCAGGCGGCGGCCGAGCAGCGGGTGAGAAGCACTTCCAATCCGGTCCTGCTCAGATAACGCGGATTCATGCCAATAGCGCTGACGCTGCCAAGGATAAGATGGATAAGGGATAAATGGCTTCTTGCCCGGGTAGAGCGCATTCCATTGGATCTCATAACCGAATTGGTACAGCAAGCCCAGCGACTCCAGCACCGTTCTCCGCTCAGGTGCGCCGCGCTTCAAGGATGGAATGGTATGGCCTGTCCTTCCGAGCTTCATCAACGACTCCGAGATCGAGCTCGACAATACAGGGTGCGGGCCGATTTCTACGAAAGTGCCGTATCCGTCCCTAATCATATCCTGCACAGCCGAAGCGAAGTAGACCGGCTCCCGTACGTTCTTCCACCAATATTCCGCATGGAGATCCATGCCTTCAATCCGGTGGCCTGTCGCTGTGCTGTAGAGCGGAATAGCCGTATGAGACAGCTCCAGATCGTGAAGCTCGTCCGTCAGTTCTGCCCGTAGTGGCTCCATGTAATGGCTGTGGTACGGAACGCTGACATGCAAGTATTTGCAGAAGATCCCTTCCGCCTCCAGCTTGTCTGTCAGTGTCCCCAGCGCCTCCGGCTCACCGACCAGCGTCACCGCGCTTGGACTGTTAATAGCGGCAATGGATACCGCGGCGCCCTCCGAGCGAGCCAGTCTCCGCTCTGCTTCCTCTAGTGAAAGTCCGATAGCTGCCATCTTGCCTTGTCCAGTCGTCTGCTGCTGCAGACGGCTGCGGTGATAAATGACCCGGACAGCCTCCTCCAGCGACAATGCGCCCGCAATATGGGCTGCTGCCACTTCACCCGCGCTATGGCCCACAATCGCCTCTGGCACGATGCCCCATGATTGCCACAATTCAGCCAGCGCGACTTGAATGGCAAAGTTAGCCGGCTGAGCCACCTCGGTCTCGCCCATGCGCGATTCCGGCTCCTTCGCCATCATCGCATCCAGCAGCGACCAGCCCGCATGCGCCGTGAACAGCCGGTCGCACTTCTCGATTGCCGCCCGGAAGATGGGCTCCTCGCCGATCAACTGGCGGCCCATTGCCCACCACTGCGGGCCCATGCCGGTGAAGACGAAGGCCAGCGGCGGCAGCGCCGCAGCCGTACCGTCGCGATTCAGTCCTGTCGACTCCGGCAGAACATCCCGCTGGGCAATCCCCTCGAGCAGCTCAGCCCACTCCTTCTTCGACCCCGCGACTGCGGCGATACGGACGCCATGATGATCGCGGCGCCTTGACAGCATATAGCCGGTATCCTGCAGGGACGCCGCCTCTGCGGACCGCTCCGACTTCGCTCGCATGGTCATGGCGAATGTCCGCAGCGCTTCCTCGCTTCGAGCAGACAAAGGCAGCAGCATATCCCGCTCCTCATCGCTGCCGCTCTGCTGCTGGATGCCTCTGACCAGCTCCGGTGCCTCCTGCACGATGACATGAGCGTTCGTGCCGCCGAAGCCAAATGAGTTGACGCCCGCCAGACGTGGTCCGTCCGCATACGGCCAGTCAGTCAATTGCTGCGGAATTTGCAGCTTCAGCTCATCGAACCGAATATTCTCATTCGCCTCAATCAGATGCAGGTGTGGAGGAATCTGACGATGCTTGAGGCAGAGCACTGCCTTGATCAAGCCCGCAATACCGGCAGCCGCTTCGGTATGGCCGATATTCGTCTTCACCGAGCCGATGTAGCAAGGCTTGCCGTCCTCCCTGCCCTCGGACAGGAACGAGCCCAGCGCGTTCGCCTCGATCGGATCGCCGACCGGCGTGCCTGTGCCATGGGCTTCAACATACTGAACTTGTGCCGGATGGACACCGGCCCTCCGGTACACTTCCTCCATAAGCGCACGCTGAGCTTCCCCGCGAGGAACGGTAATACCGGAGCTGTGTCCGTCCTGGTTCACGCCTGTTCCCCTAATGACCGCATGAATCGGATCGCCGTCCTGAATTGCCTTCGACAGCGTCTTCAGCACAACCATGCCGGCTCCCTCACCGCGCACATAGCCGTTCGCCCTGGAATCGAATGCTTTGGAGCGGCCATCTGGAGACAGCATGCCCGCCTTTGACTCGGCGATGAAATAATCCGGCTTCAGCATGACATTGACCCCTCCGGCGAGCGCCAGCGAGCTTTCCCCGTTCCATAAGCTTTGGCAAGCCAGATGGACCGCTACCAGGGAGGAAGAGCAAGCCGTATCCAGCGAAATGCTAGGGCCGCGGAAGTCAAAGAGATAAGAGATTCGATTCGCCAGCAATGTCATCATCGCGCCCGTCGCCGTATGCGAATCTACCAAATGCCTGTTGCTCTCTGAAAATTGCAGAAGCTTGTAATCCAGCGTAAAGCCGCCCATAAAGACGCCGGTATCGGAGCCCTTCAGCCGTTCGGCTACTTGTCCTCCATTCTCCAGCGCCTCCCAGCAAACCTCCAGCAGCAAGCGCTGCTGCGGATCCATAAGGGACGCCTCGCGTGGCGATATCCCGAAGAAAGACGCGTCAAAACGATCTACCTGCTCCAGAAAACCTCCCCATTGCGTATTCGTCTTGCCTGGTTTTGATCGGTCTGGATCGTAATAGGCTGCTTTGCTCCAACGATCCTGAGGAACATCTGTAATGCCGTCAACGCCCCTCTGCAAGATGTTCCAGAAGGCTTCAGGATTGCTCGCTCCTCCGGGAAAGCGGCAACCCATGCCAATGATTGCAATCGGTTCTTTCGCATGCTGCAATTCGTTGATGCCCATGGCTTGTTCCTGTCTGTTCACCCGATCTCACCTCTTGTTTCCTATGAAATTTTTTTATGATCCGATAGGCTCTGGAACCAGGCCATCGTCTCGGCAACGGCTTGCTCGTGAGGCGTCGTGTCCTTGCCGAACATCTTCTCATATTTGCTCGTGTTGACGACAAAAGGCTCCTCGAACAAATACAGCATTTCCTTAATCTCTCTCATATTCGCATTAAAAAGAGAGAGCAGTGCCACGAATGCTTTCGGCGCGACACGGAATTTCGGTTCCCTTCCTGCCATGCTGTAGATCATCGATACGATCTGACGCGTGGTAAGCGTCTCAGCGGCCGGGACATGCCAGATATGCCCAAGCGATGCCTGAGATTGACCCAGCTTCACCAGCCCCTTGGCAAAATCACGAATGTATATATAAGTGTGAGGAGCATCAATGTTGCCAAGGACCTCAGCCGGCTTGCCTTCAAGCGCCGCCCGGAAGACCCGCTCTCCCAAAGCGGAGTCCAGCACGCCCGGACCGAAGAAGTCCGGAGCCCGGCCGATTGCGGCGCGTACCTTGCCGCTGCGATGCGCAGTCAAGAGCCTGTTGGCCATTTGGGCCCGAGTAATGCCTTTGCGCCCGTCAGCCCTGTTCGGAAGGTCTTCCGTCAGATCCCGTCTCGCGCTGCCGTACATGTATAAATTGTCTGCATAGACGATAATGGCTTTCTCATTCTCTGCCGCTTCAATAATACCGTCCATAATGGGCGGGAACATCTCAGGCCAAGCCGTATAGGGCGCCTTAGCACAATGGTAGATGACGGACGCTCCCCCGCAGGCCGCTGCAAATTCAGCTGAAATCGTCGCATCCCCCTTCACGACCTGTACCGAATTAGGTACATTGGCACGTCCGCTGCGATTGACCATGCGCACCTTTTTGCCCTGAAACAGCAACTCCTCCATAACCGCCATGCCGAGCGGCCCGGTACCAATGACTACTTGAAGTTCATTCATCTCCTCACACATTCCCCTTCCTAATATGGAGTCTACAACCTACGATGCTAATTATACCCATTTTGAGAATCGCAGTAAATATCTTTAGTCAAGTAAATTTTATTAATTGTGTTCAGTTATTTACGCACATACTCAAAAGTGCCCGAAGCAGCAAAAAAAGCAAGCCAGCAGCGGGTTTGGTCCGCTTCCGGCTTGCTTCGGCTATGCTTGTTCGGAGGTGTCTGCATCACAAACCCCTCCTAGAATGTGTTCATACGGAGCCGGACTACGACTTTCTTCCAAGCCGTTGCCTTGCCGTATCCTTACTTGCCGTAATCGGCTGATGGCTTCCCGCCCTGGCCAATCCGTAGACGGGCATGTTGTTGTACATGGCTTCATAGCAGCCATTGCGTACCTCATACGTCTCATGATAGATGCCGACGCTGCCGCTAGCCCCGACCTTCCGATGGAAGTTTCGCCAGGCCTTCAGATGCCTCTGCCCATGTCTCGCATAATGCTCCAATTGCTCGAACGATCGCCAGTACTGAATGACTGTAATACCGCGCCAAGAAAAATGAAAGCTCGCATGGAGGAAACCAAGTTCCTTGTTCGTATACAATTCTTGCAGCATGGGGCTCATCGCAAGCGTCACCGGCAGCCACCGGTGCACCGCCCAAATCCGGTTAATCCGTACGCCGATATGAAACACGACGAACGATCCCTCTATCCCAGCGGTATACCTTCCGGGGAATATGACGGCCATCTGACTTCCTACCCTTTCTCGAGAAGCTGCAAATGAATCTCGTAGAACCCGATGATATCGGTAGAAGCATACTGCTGAGCGGTCAGGAACGAGCCATAGAAGATCGTGAACAGCACCTTGACCGCGCGGTCAAGCGATATCCCATCCTTCAGTGTTCCTGTCTTCTCGGCATGCTCCATGCTGGTTTGGAAGATCTTATAGAGGTCGGGCGTGGAGCTCCCTACCTCTTCATGATCAGGAAAGAGAAGCCGCACCTCGGCTTCGCTCAATTCCTGCAGATGAGGATGCATTCTCATCTCCGCCAGGAACGAGATCAGGCTGGGCAGAATGCCAGGCGTCACCTTTGTCTGCTCCGCTACCTTGTACAGTAAGTGCCGGATGGCATCGAAGCCCTTCTTCTTCTCTTGCTCAATCTCAATAATCCGCTCCGTCAGCCATACCCGCATGAAGTAGACGAGCACATCTTCCTTCTTCGGAAAAAACTTAAAAAACGTAACACGCGACACTTCGGCCTGTCGACAAATGTCTTCCAGCATCACTTCATGGAACATTTTGTCTTCCATTAAGGACAGACTAGCTTCATATAAAGCAATCTTGGCTCTAGCCTTCTTGATCTCCCTTAATGAAATATCCGCTATAACCACGAGCATCATCCTCATTTTTTCGTTAACTCATGTCAATAACTTTACTTACGATAAATATTATTGTCAACATTTATTCCAAACTTTAACAAGATTACCGTCATTCAAACGCTTGGCAGACGACCAACGGCGCAATCGCTCAATTGTCTTTACAAGATCCGCTGCTGATTTCTCCATCATACCATTTGCGCAAGTCAATCCGATACGTCGTCTCGTCTCATTCCTATCGCTTAACCTTGTCGGGTTTTGTCGAACGAACAATATGTAGATTTATAGGGTTTTCATGCGTACACTCAAGAGGCTGGAGGGTCGCTATCCGTCGATTCCTCACTGTGGCGAATTGGACTATCCATCTACATTTTTTTCTTCAATTATGTGTCTATTTCGATTTTCGATTGTCTAATAGAAGGACGAGGCTGACGGAGATGCTGGAGAGAGGTGATGAATTGCGGCAATTCTCTGAGGTCTATGAACAATATTCGGCTCCCGTGCATCGGTTCCTCTTATCCCTCACCCGTGATGAGGCGATGGCGGAAGAGTTAACGCAAGAGACCCTCTATCGGGCCTTCCTTCATATCGACCGCTTCAAGGGTCAAGCCTCCCTGTATGGCTGGCTGTGCCAGATTGCGAAGAATTTGTACTTCAATGAATACAAGAAGAGCAAGCGGCGTGCGGATGAGCCTGCATGGGATGATACCGAGGCCGGGGACGACTTTACCATCCGGATGCTCCAGAAGGAACAGGCCATTATGGTTCATCGTATCCTGCACGCGTTACCGGAGCCCTATAAGGAAGTGTTCACGTTGAAAGTATTCGGCGAGCTCAAATTCAGAGAAATTGCGAGCTTGTTCGGCAAAACCGAATCCTGGGCAAAAATGACCTATTACCGCGCAAAAGAGCGAATCGTAATGGAAATGGAGGCGCGCGAATGAGCACATCTTGCAATATCGTGTATGACTTGCTGCCGCTTTATGTCGACGGCGCATGCTCCGCAGAGAGTAAGGCTTATGTCGAAGAACATCTGGCAGGCTGTCCGGCATGCCGGAAGAAATATGAAGCGATGGCACAGCCCATGGCGGTTGATGTACTGCTGGGAAGTCAAGAAGACGCGGGGCAGAATGAAGGAGTGGGGGAACAACAACGTGATCATGCTGCCAAAAGAGTGCTAAGACGCATCAAGAGGAGATGGCTATTATCGCTTATTCCTTTGCTGCTGATCATCCCCCTGCTGTTCCTGGGCATCAATCAATATCGCGGCGAAGGCATGTCATTCACCAATCTGTATGATCATTATGCCGCAAGCCAATTTCTCACCGCGCTGGAGAAGCGGGATTACGAGCGGGCATTTTCTTATCTGAATATGGACTTTTATTATTATGATGACATTCAAGAAGGACTAAAGCATTCGGCGGATATACTGGCCTTCAAGGAAGAGAGCATACGGCCGGAAACTGACGAGAACGGTCGCCTATTTTATACAAACGGAGAAATTATCTATACGGAGGAGCAAGTCAAGGCGATTATGCAGCAGTACGAGGAATTCCCGGAGTCAAGAGAGACGGACAAGAAGAACGCCCAGGACTTTATCGACAAATACGGAGACATGAGCTATGAGCAATTCTATGAGAGAAGCAAAGCCAATTTCATCGCCAATATGAAGGAGTGGGAGCGGCTAGGGCATACGCTAACCGGCCATCGACTCAGTTCCTCTTATGTAATCGAATACGACGGCGTGACAAGTTATAGCTTCTATCTTCATTTGACAGACGGCAAGCAGGTTGTGAAGTCAGGCAAGATCAGTCTGTCCGGCAATGACAAAGGAGTGTTCTGCCTCACAGGCGGCTCTTACATTGCGGAAAATGATCCACTTACACCGAAGCTGCTAGAGAGCTTGTCGATTTCTGATCTGAAGTAGTTGGGCCATTAAGTCTATAAACCTTTCATCCCATTAATAAAGGCGGCCGTTCTCTGGAACGGTCGCCTTCAATTTGCATCACTGTGCGCTATACGGCCCTCTTTCCGCTGCGGTAACGATTGAGCTTAAAAGTATACCAGATGTACGGCATGCCTGGGAAAATAAGCAGAATGAGTGAAGCCAAACCTGCAACGAGTCCAATCTGTCCCAGCAGCTTGGGCAGCCAGTCGTTCATACTCATCATGCGCACGAGCAGAAGCGCTATCGTCACGATGAGCAGCGGCAAGGCTGCCTTGCCGGACATTTTCCGCTCACGCTCGTATCGTTCAATAAGAGAGTCTTGATCCGTATAGATCGGTCTGGTGCCTGGAGAAGCGCTGAAGATATGGAAGGCACTATCCCCGCCCGCAGAACACACCTTCTTCCAGCCCGCTTCTTCGAATAAGGCGAAGTAATCGGCATCCGCATCCTCCTGATAATCTACGCTGTAGATAAGATTCTGAGGCTCTCCCTTTCTCAAGGTATATCCGAATGGAGCAAAGCTCTCTAGCAACCATCCTTTCCGTGCGTGCTTGCCTAGCTTCTTCATATCCGATGCTTCGGTAAATGCCAACCCGCCGCTAGCAACATACTTGGTTGTCTTCATACTCCCTTCACTCCCCTTTGTTCAAATATGGCTTCCGCATGGCGCACCATATCCTTGCGCCACTCGACGTTCTTCTTCAGCAGCTCCATCCCTTTGGAGGTAGCCGCATAGGTTTTGCGTTTGTCATCGTCGTCATCAAATAGCTCAATAAGTTCGGCAGCCAATAGCTTCTTAATGGTGGTGTACATCGATGCCGGTCCGACCGTCAATCGCTGATTCGTCATCGTCTCGATCGACTGCATAATCAAATATCCGTGCTTGGGCTCCACAACGGACAGCAAGATGTAGAACGCCGTATCCGTCAGCTCGCCCATCTCCAAAGAATCATTTCTCGGCAATTCGGCACCTCCTTTATATCATTTAACGATATATCATTGAATGTAGTATATCGTTTAACGATATACGTGTCAATGGGCAGATGCAGAGTGGGAATCGACTGCGTAAAATTGACTCGGCAACTATGATATGATGAAGATATGGGCGTTGTATAACCTTTGTTGTTATAGGAAAGGACATGGCTAATGATTACTTTGCCTTACGCAACAGAAATTGATGAGCCGCTCTTCGTACGAGATGTGCAGCTTCATTTTTTCTATAATGATCTCATGCTGATTTCTTTTGAATTTCAGGGATATCGATATGTCATGTACTGTGAAGATCAGGGTATGGGCTTTTGCCCCTATCTAGTTGAGCCGAATGACGATAATGGAGCTCTCCCTTCAGCTAACCTTAATCTTCACCAGCTGCAAAACCGCCTAGAAGATGTGTATCAAGCGATTGCCGAATACGATCTTTCGTTTCACAACTATATAAATAAGTATGTAGATCCTACAAATAAAATTGGAGGTTGAACGACAAATGAGAATCGCATTTATAGGACTAGGCACCATGGGCAAACCGATGGCTATGCATCTTCAGCACGCTGGATATACGCTGGCTGTTTATAATCGCAACCGCGACAGAGCTCGGGACTTCGAGCAGTTGGACTCGGTCACGATCGTATCGACACCGAAGGAAGCTGCGGGACAAGCAGATATCGTGTTCACGATGCTGACGGATGATGCGGTGGTTGAAGCGATTTATTTGGGAGAGGACGGCATCTTATCGGCTTGTACGGATGAGGCATTCGGTACGCCGAAGATCGTCGTGGATTGCAGCACTATCTACCCGGATACGACTAAGATGCTAGCGGAGCGCCTCGCTGACGTTGGCGTCGACATGCTGGATGCACCGGTGTCGGGCAGCGAACCCCATGCGATCGAAGGCATTTTGACCTTCATTGTCGGGGGCAAGAAGGAAGCGTATGAAACTTGCCGGCCGCTATTCGAATTAATGGGCAGGAAGGCTTTATATATGGGGCCTAACGGAACTGGAGCCAATGCGAAGCTCGCGAACAACTTGATTGTCGCAGCCAATATTTCCGCGTTGGCAGAGGGTATGTCCATTGTTCAGAAATCCGGCGGCAACCCGGAGCTGTTCCTTGACATTTTGGCCGGCGGAGGCGCCCGCAGCGCTGCGGCTGAGGTGAAGGGCCCACGTATTCTGAACCGCGACTTCTCGCCGCAATTCATGGCCAAGCTCATGTTCAAGGATGTGAAGCTCGCAGGACGTCTCGCCCAGTCTCTACAGGTGCCTTCCCCTATTCAGGCCACCGTGCAGCAGTTGTTCCAAATCACTTGCAACAACGGTCTCGGTCAGGAAGACCTCAGTTCTGTTGTGAAGACGTATGAAGCGTGGATCGGGGAGACGATTGGGGAAGGGAAAGAGGGCAAATAAATCGTAATGACGACGAGTGCCGGGAACGTTTGAGTGGATGTTCTCGGCTTTTTGATTAACAAAAATATCAACCACATAAACGATTAAGTCATTAAACCAAGCAATTGATAAACCAAATACACTCGCTAAAATAGCAATCGGAGAGAAATGAAGCAATAGTAATTCGGTTATAGTAAGCATATGCCCTTACCAAGAGAGGATGCTAACCAATGGGAAAGTTAAAGCCATATATCATTTCGGAGGATGCCAGAACGCAGGGACAATTCTACATAGACTCGCTTGGCGGAAAAATCATGTCAATCATGACCCACGAACAAGCAATGGGAGCGCAGCACGCTGATAAAGACAAGGTTATGCATATGTGCATTGAGGTTGCAGGAGAGAACTACATCTTCTTGGCAGATGGTATGGAACCATTCAACCACGGTTCAGGCCTGTATCTATCTCTGGAACTGGATTCGGAATCTCAAGCCCGCGAAGCGTTCGATAAGCTCTCGGCTGGCGGACAGGTGAAATATCCCTTCGAGTTTCAGCCGTTCGGTATGTTTTTGGGAGAGGTTATGGACCCATACGGAGTATGGTGGATGATTACCGCTCAGAGCAAGGCAGAGTAAGCCCGCAATTGCATTCCCAGCAAAAAGACGAGCTCGTATCCTCTTCAGATACAGCTCGTCTTTTCGATTTCAATATTCCCTCAGGCTATCAAACAACGCTAACATCGCATCCATATCTGCTTCGCCGCCAGAGTCGTTGAAGCTTTGCAGCAGCTCGACAAGCACAACATAAATCTCTTCCCGCTCCACCGTTTCAATAAAGCCTGATCGGCGATCCATTTTGTTGAAAGCAACCGTATAGACGCGGACCAGTTCCTCCACCTTAGCTTGAATCACTGCAGAAGAAAAGTCACCTGTTTCCTTTCGCTTCGCCAGATTCGTTAATGCCGATAACGTCTTCTTGTACACCTCGGCAGCCTTCCGGGCATTCGCAGCGGAGATATGCTCGCGTCCATCCCAATCCCGGAACGGATTGTTGAGATTTTCGGCCAGCCATTCTGGCTTGCGGGCTTTCGTAATGCTTAAATCCAGACCCTCCGCAGCCCGCTTCTTGTAGCGTTTTCGAATCGACAGTGCAGCTTCGGCAGGCAGGCTGGAAAGCCACAGCCACTCTAGATGCGGCAGCTGATCCGGGTCAGGGAACTGCTCGCCGGTGAAACCGAATAAATCGTTTGTACTAAAACTCCGCAGCTCGGATAGCTCCGACAAGCGTTCCAATCCGGTCAATAAGCCCGGTCTGCCCCATAAGCGCAGCGACTGCATCGCCGGGAATCGCCGGGTAATGGATGGCACGTCAAGCTCCGTAATCTCTGTCAAATTCATACCGCCCAGCTGATCAAGTCCCGCAAATCCCGGCAGCTTCGCCTTGTCATGAACAGTAAGCCAACGCCCATCATCATACGCCGAAATATGAAGCTCCGAAGACGAAGATCCCGTAAGGATAAGCTGCTTCATCTCCCGGTTTAGCTTAAGCCGCTTAAGGCCATCCGTCTGAATCGACAAATTGGTCAAACGGCAGCCGCCGAAATCTAATTCAGGTTGGTCCGTACGATGGACTCGAAGCTCGGTCATAATCGGATTGCCTGCAATAAACGCCAGCAACGCATCGCTTAATGTGTCAGTATGAATACGCGTCAGGCACGGAAGCTTCTCAAGCTCTGACACATCAGACAGCTCCAGCAGTAAATCCTCATGAACCGTACTGGTCGATAGGGATAGCTGGCGTCCGCCCACCTCTACCTTTGTCCGATCCTGCGCCGCTGCCTTGAAGCGCTGACGACGCTCCTGCGGTATCTCATCCCATTGCCTCTGGTTACCGACGCTGCCTCCGACATGCCAGGTACCATAGCTTCGAACCTCCTCCGTTACAAGCGGGGGCAGGTTGCCTACTTTCGTGTACCCGATCGGCACGCTATATTCCACATAAGAATGATCCAACTGGTCATCCCAGAAAAAATAATTGCAAATGAGCGGCTTCATCTCCCGCAATTCGCGTTCATCCGGCAGCTTCTCGCCAAGCCAATCAAGCTCAAGCAAAGCAGCCAGCGGCTTTTCTTTAGGAGATTCGGGCGGTTTGATATGAGTAATCTGGGCTGCAGCGTAGCGCTGTAGCCTTTCGACATAGACGCAATAAATATCTCCAGCTTCCGGTATCATGCGGATCATCCTTTCTAGTTGACGGGTCCAAAATATACCAAAGAGTATACCAAACCGCCTGGAAGCCGCACATAGCCCGATAGGTCCAAATTGCATCAAAAAATCGTAGGCACCATTCCCCCATCCATCCGAATTGGCGACCCTCTAAACGCAGATGAATAAGGACTGCATACAAAGGCTGCCAGTCTGCCGATCTCCGCTGGTCGGATGAATCGCTGAAGCTCGGACTGGGGCAGGTTGCTCTTCATAAATTGCTTTTCTTTTTCCGAAAAAGCCATCCCTTTATCCGAATAGATGCTGTCGATAATTTGATGTACATTCTCCGAGTGTGTCGGCCCCGGCATAATCGTATTGACGGTAACTTCAGTGCCTGCCGTTAATTTCGACAAGCTTTTGGATAGCGATAGCAACATCGATTTCGTTACGGCATACTGCGGCATTTGACCGGATGGCATGACAGCTTCTTCACTCGCGATGAAGATTACCCGGCCATCATTGCGATTCAGCATACCTGGCAAATACAATTTGGTCAGCGCATTAGCTGCCAGAACATTGGTGCGAATATATCTCTCCCACACTTCATCGTCAATATCCTCATACGACATGATTTCATAAATGCCCATATTGTTCACCAGAATATCTATCGCGGGGTGCTGCCGGAATAAAGCCTCTCTTTGCTCCGCATCCACCAGATCGGCTGTGGCCTTAAGTGGAGAAGTCTCTGGAAAGACCGACTTTATCTCCTGTACAGTACGCTCGACCTCTTCATCCTTACGGCCATTAATGAGCACATTCACGCCTTCTCTTGCCAGTTCAAAAGCAATCGCTTTGCCGATGCCTTTCGTTGATCCGGTAATAAGAGCCGTTTTATTCGATAATCCCATATCCATCTTATAATCCCCTTCCTTGTTCATCACTCACGACGAAGTCCTGAGCTTCGGATAGGAACTATATTACCTTCTGCAAGTGGTCCAGTAACTAGCGCCTTGCGCCAAAGTTCTTGCCGCACACGCCAACGTCGCTGCCATCTACGACAGTAGGGAGGGTTTCCCAATAAAAAATTTCACGCCCATTCATCTGGCAGCGCGTCTGCACCTGTACGTTCTGCCCGCCAATGCGAAGGCGTATCCCCTTCCCAATCACGAAAGGCACGGTAGAACGAATTCTGGTCTTCATAGCCCAGCAGGTAAGCTACTTCCTTGATATCCAGCGAAGTGTCGGACAGATACTCGCGCGCCTGCTCATGTCTGGCCTGCCCTAGCAGATGTTTGAAGCTTGTCTGCTCATCGGAAAGCCGCCGCTGCAAGGTACGGTCACTCAAACCCAGTTCCTTCGCCACCTTCCCCATATCAGGACTTCCCCCAGCGAGGTTGCGCTTAATGATCCATTTGACCTTCTCGGTCATGGAGCCGCTGTCGAGCTCTTCATGAAGTGATTGGTCCAGTACAGGAGTCAGAATGGCAAGCAACTCTTCATTATAGGAGACAAAGGGCCGGTCCAGATCCCTGCGATGCAGCGTGAGGCGATTGCATGCCGCCCCCATTCGAACACGACAGCCGAAATAAGCTTCAAGAGCCTGTACATTCCCCATCGGCTGCGAAAACTCCACGAGCTGCGCCGTCAAATATTGACCGGTCCCCCGGCGCCCAAGCTCCAGCAGATAAGCCAGTGTAATGCCAATTAACATTGCCGGGCCGGGCTGCTCCTTATATAGCCATGCCAACTCAATGGTGCATTGCTCGCTCTGCTCGGCAATTCGCAAGCTTTCTGGCGGACATAATTGCTTATAGCGAGCCATGCGGTGCAGCGCATCTCTGTAATCGCGAGCATGATAAGTCGCCAGGACGGTAGGCGGGTATTTCGCCGTTTCAAAAGAGGTAGCCAGCTTAATGATGCCCTCTGCAGGATCGCCAATCAGATCGGAATAAGCCTGCCAAATCGCAAAATATTGAGCGGTCGTCACTACAGGCTCATGGATAATGGTTAGAGGAAGCCCCGCTTTGCGGGCAATATCATGCGCTGCAATCCCTGCGAGACGCACGCCTTCCCAGAATCCCGGCGGGAACTTTATACGGTCGGACAAATGAGATTTCATGCGGTCGCTCCCTCCTTTTACAGCTTTATTTTAAGACGTGAATAATGATTCGATCTCCGCCCTTATGCATGCATGTATGACTATGGTACCTCATTAAGCTCATAAATAAAAAATCAATTGATCCGGATCCCTCCATGATCTGGAAAAATAAAAAAAGGGCTTACATTAAACTTATATTAACGTTAAATTATTTTTAACGTTAATATAAATGAAACGTTAGTCTTGCATGTACAAGACCATCGTTGAATGGAGGATTTAGATGAGTGTCCCTGCAGCCCAGACCTATACCCAAACTACTGCTTCATCTTCTATGCGCGCATTAAGGTATCACAAGCCCTTCCTTGTGCTGCTCTTCGCCAAGATGGTGACACGATTCGGGGATTCCATTGATTCCATTGCCTATAGCTGGATGGTGTATCAGCTCACCGGCTCCAAGCTGCTCATGGGCAGCTTGTTTGCGCTCAATTTTGTGCCGGGCATTTTGTTCAGCCTGTTCGCAGGCGTCCTTGTCGACCGCTTGCCCAAGAAACCGCTCCTTGTGCTGTCTTACGCCTCTAGATTCGCGGTTGTCGCCTTAACCGCACTGCTATTTGCTATCGGTCAGCTTCAGCCGTGGCATTTATTTTTATTTACTTTGATGAACTCTACCTTTGAATGCTTCTCTAATCCGGCTGAGACCTCGCTAATCCCAAGGCTGCTGCCAAAGCATCTGCTGCTCAGCGGCAATGCCTTCATTTCATCCTCCTCCCGGATCGCAGAGCTTGCCGGGCTTGCCTTGACTGGTCCGCTTATTGCCTGGATCGGGATTGCTGGAGCCATCTGGGTCGATTCTGGGGCCTTTCTGCTGTCAGCTCTGATCCTGTTGTTTATTCGCATTCCGGCTGCTGAGGACGAACGGGCTGGGAAAGCAACAGAAGCGAAGCCGCCACAATTCTGGCAGCAGCTCAAAGAAGGGCTGAGCTTTATACGCTCTCAACGAATCATGCTCTACACCTTAAGCACAAGCGCCGTTATTAATGTAGGCTTGACGCCGCTCAATGTCATGCAGCCGGTCTATGTGCAGGATATTCTCCAGTCCGGTCCGGCCACGCAAAGCGTGCTCGGCGGCTCGATCACCCTCGGCATGATTTTAAGCGGGCTTGGAATGGGAGCTTGGGGAGGGCGGTTTCGCAAAAGCAGACTTATCATCACCGGCTGCTTCCTGCTTGGAATAGGGCAGGTCTGCTTGTTTATTCCGTCGCTGACTTCTTGGCAGCCCCTTCTCCTTGCAGGATGCGCGGCTTTCGCCAGCGGACTCGCGCTTCCCTTCATCAGCACGACATCGGCTACGTATATGATGGAAGCTGCTCCCCAAGCGATGCTTGGCCGCGTGAGCTCCGTATCGAGCATGATTGGCTTTTCCTTTATCCCGCTCGGCTCCCTTATCGTCGGCGCCGCAGGCAGCTTGGTCGGTGTGGAATGGCTTTTTCTAGGAGCAGGCATACTGGTATTGATTCCGCCCTTCTTTCTCCTGACGCAAAAAAAGTTTATGAAAATATAGTATACTGAATACGAAACTATCGTTCTCCAGGAGACAGGAGTGGCCGCTATCGAGAAAAAAGTGCTGAAGACAATCGAAGAAATCCGGATTTTCTCCGACCCGTACCGGATGAAGATTATGAACCAGTTCCATAAGGCTTCGCGTCCGGTTACGATCAAGGAAATCGCCGATAAGCTTGGAGAGGTTCCAGCCAAGGTCTACTACCATGCGCGTAAGCTGGAAAGAATCGGACTTCTCGTAATCGCGGAGACTAAAATGATTAATGGCATTACGGCCAAATATTATACAGCTTTTGAAGGCACGATCGAGATAAATCAAGATCACGTAGACGACTCTATCAAAGAAATATATGCCTCCGAAGCTCAGAAGCTGATCGCCCGGACGTTCGACGACAGCAAGGAAAGATATCTGAGTAACAAAGCCTCCAATCCGGCAGGTGTCGCACTCTTAATGAATACCGATCTCTTCCTGACGCCGGATGAGGCTAAGGATCTGAAGGCTTACCTGGAACAACTCACAAGCAAATACGGCAAAAAAACAAAACCGGAGCAAGCCTCCTACCATCTCTTTACATCGATGTCGGGCGACCCCGATTAAGTGGACGCGAAAGACGGTGAAGCATACCGTCGGTGAATAAAAGCGGCAGCCATGGACATCTAGTTCCAGGCTGCCTTGATGTTCATTCAAACTCCCCCATAATGAGCTGATCCAATGTCGTCCCGCCAAGAACCATCGGATATACATTCTCTTCCCTTGGAATCACAAACTCCACCAACACCGGCCCGGCTGTATCCAACGCCTCCTGCCAAGCGCGACGCGCCTCTGTCTTGTTCGTCGCTCTCAATCCCTTAACCCCGTAAGCTTCCGCAAGCTTCACAAAGTCCGGACTGCCCGCCAGCTCGATCTGGCTGTATCGCCTCTCGTACATGAGCTCTTGTTGCTGTCTTACCATCCCCAGCACTTCATTGTTAAGAACAACTATCTTCACGGGAATGTTCTGAATGGCGCAAATCGCCAGCTCCTGTGCGCACATCTGCATGCCGCCGTCACCGTTGATCGAGATGACCAGCCGATCCGGATTGCCGATCTGTGCGCCGATAGCAGCCGGAAAGCCGAAGCCCATGGTTCCTAATCCCCCAGAAGTGACGAGCGAACGAGGATGATTGAACTTGTAAAATTGAGCGGTCCACATTTGATGCTGGCCTACGTCTGTCGTAATAATCGCATTGCCTTCTGTCGTCTGATGAATCATCTCCAGCACATATTGCGGCTTAAGCTCGGTCTCGGAATCCTTATACCTCAGCGGATATTCCGACCTCATCTGCTGCACTTCTTCTATCCAGCGCGAGGATTGCGCAGACCTCACTTTTGCATTCGCGTATTCCAGTACCGCCTTTATATCGCCGACACAGGCAATATCCGTATTTACGTTTTTGCCGATCTCCGCCGGATCAATATCGATATGGGCAATCCTCTTGGCATGAGGAGCAAACCCATCTACCTTCATCGTAACCCGATCATCAAAGCGCGAGCCGATGGAAATAATCAAATCAGCGTTCTGAACCGACATATTCGCCGCATAGGTGCCGTGATGACCCATCATGCCCAGACACAGGTCATGCCCGCTCGGGAACCCGCCTAATCCAAGCAATGTGGTGGCTACAGGAATACGGGTTTTATTCACAAATGCCAACAGCTCACTCGACGCATCGGAGTAGACCACGCCGCCCCCGGCGATAATAACTGGCTTTTCCGACTCGGCAATGGCCTGAATCAGCTGATTGATCGCCTCCCGGTTCGGGCTTGGAGCCCCTCCGTATCCCCGCAAGCTCAACTCATCGGCTGGACTGTAAAGCATCTTGTGATTAGACACGTCCTTCGGAATGTCGATTAATACCGGCCCCTTCCTCCCCGTGCTGGCAATGTGGAAGGCCTCATGAACAATGCGCGGTAAATCGTTAACGTCGCGAACAAAATAATTATGCTTCGTGATCGGCATCGTCATGCTGATAATGTCCGCTTCCTGGAAGGCATCCGTACCAACGACAGCCGTAGAGACATTGCCTGTAATAATGACCAGCGGCACCGAATCCATATACGCTGTCGCAATGCCGGTTATCAGATTGGTTGCGCCTGGCCCGGAGGTCGCGATGCATACGCCAACCTTCCCTGTCGAGCGGGCGTACCCGTCCGCCGCATGAATGGCCCCTTGCTCATGCCTTGTCAAAATATGCTTGAAATCCGGACGATCCACCATCGCGTCATAGATGTACAGAACATTGCCCCCCGGGTAACCGAATACACAGTCGGTTCCTGCTTGCAGCAAGCAACGCAATAGAACCTCCGATCCAGTAATCCACTCCTCCTGCTGCTGTTCCATTCTCACCATTATTTCTTTTTCCATTAAAGCTCCTCCTTCAATCAAAATAACCCCTCTCAACCGGCAGTCATAAGTTGCCATGCTGAAAGGGGCGAAAGGGGAACATTTTCGCGGTACCACCCTGATCTGCCGGAAACCTCGCGGTCTCTGGCCTCATGAGGCAAGGCTTCCCTTGCCTACAGCACGATAACGTGTGCTATTCCGTTTGGGTCTACTCATCGAGCCTGGTCAGCCCGATTTTCCGCCAAAAGCTCGGAGACGACATCGCATAAAGGGTTATGGCAAAGGTTCCACCGCTTCCTCTGCTCTCTGGACATAAGTGCCCTCATGCTTTTTTCTCTTCATCGCTTTATCCGTATCCATTAAGAAACCCCTCTCATCCTAGGCAGACAGCCGTTAGCTGCATGCTTGAAGGGACGAAAGGGGAACATTTTCGCGGTACCACCCTGGTTTGCCGGAAACCTCGCGGTCTTCGGCCTCATGAGGCAAGGCTTCCCTTGCCTGCAGCACGATAACGTGTGCCATTCCGTCTGGATCTACTCATCGAACCAGTCAGTCCGATTTTCTGCCAAAAAGCTCAGAGGGTGACATCGCATAAAGGGTTTATGGCAAAGGTTCCACCGCTTCCTCTGCTCTCTGGACATAAGATCCCTTATGCTTTTTTCTCTTCATCGCTTATCCTTATAAAATAAAGAAACCCCTCTCATCCTCAGCAGACAGCCATAAGCTGCATGCTCAAAGGGACGAAAGGGGAACATTTCGCGGTACCACCCTGATTCACCGGAAACCTTGCGGTCTCTGGCCTCATGAGGCAAGGCTTCCCTTGCCTGCGGCACGATAACGTGTGCCATTCCGTTTGAGTCTACTCACCGAATCCATATCAGATTCGACTTTCTGTCAAAATGCTCCGAGACGACATCATACAAAGGAATATGGCAAAGGTTCCACCGTTCCCTCTGCTCTCTGGACATAAGCGCCTTCGCACTTTCTTCTCTTCATCGCAACATTTATTGTTTTTCATGGTAGCACAGAATATTCAGATTTTCAAATTTTACTCACAAATAAAAACAGCAGCACCCCAGGAAACGAAAATCCCAGACTACCGCTGCTTAATGAGGTTAACTCCCTTAACGATATCAATACCCTACTTACACAAATCCCCCACAAACTTAGGCAGAACAAAAGAGGCTCTATGCAATTCAGGCGTGTAGTATTTGGTATCTATATTGAAGAAACGCTCGGCTTCTACTGTAATGGATCATATGTCTTCGACCCCATGGTGAAGGTCCACATTCCGCTAGGGTAGGTTGGGATGTTGCATGTATACAGACGAGTGACAGGGAATATCTCCCTTGTATCCTGAATTGCCTTGCGAATCAGCTCCGCTTTAAACCAAGGATTGTCAGTCTGCGCCACGAAGATGCCATCTTCCTTCAAAGCCTTGGCAATGCCTGCGTAAAAGCCTTTCGTAAATAGATTAGAAGCAGGGCCGACTGGCTCGGTCGAGTCTACCAATATTACATCATACTCATCCGTACTATTCAAAATATGCATGAAGCCGTCACCGATAATCAGCTCCGTTCTCGGGTTCCCGTAAGCGGAGGAAATACTAGGCAGGTGCTTCTTCGAATACTCCACGACCTTACCATCAATCTCTACCTGCACCACTTGAACCACGCCCGGATGCTTCAACACTTCACGTATCGTACCGCCGTCCCCGCCGCCAACGACCAGCACCTTCTGCGGATTTGGATGTGTGAACAGAGGGACATGAACAATCATCTCATGATACACAAATTCATCCTTTTCCGTCGTCATCACCATATTGTCGAGCACAAGCATATTGCCGAACTCTTCGGTTTCTACAATATCGAGCTGTTGAAAAGGTGTTTTCTCGGTGTGAAGGGATTGCTTGACTTTAGCTGTAATTCCAAACGATTTCGTCTGATGCTCGGTAAACCAAAGCTCCATATAACTACCTCCCATATGCCTAAATACTAAGCAGCTTCCATCACTAACTAACTAACGATCGTTAGTTTATCGTAGAAAGAAACGGAACTCAATTGATTTTTCACAGGAAACGCACGTCGCGGCACAACAAAAAACCAGGGAAAACCTTAGTCTCCCCTGGCCCCGTTCCCAGCAGTCCATTATGTATGGTTTTGTATCCCTCGCCAAAAAATAAACCAGGATGCATCCAGCCGCTTCTGGAATCGCTCCAAATCACCATAGATCATCTCGACAAATAACCCGTCCAATACCGCTGTAAAAGCGGTAGAAGCCCGGTCAATCGAAACTTCGGGATGCAACTGGCCGCTTTCTGCCGCAGCTTTAAATACGGTTTCGAGCACCGCATTCGTTCGATCGAGATGAAGATTGCTATAATCCACAACCTCCTTCTCCAAATGAGCAGGCGGAAAAAACGCTATACGCAAAAAGAATTTCGTATCATCCTCTTGCTCATATCGATTTCTATATGCGCTTAAGAAGCTATAAAGCTTATTTTCCAGCGAATGAGAACTACTTTTCTCCAAATAGTCCTGAATAAAGATCGTCTCCCTATCACCCGCCGCCTTAAATACCGTGAGGAACATATCGTCTTTACCATTAAAGTGATTATAAATGGAAGGTTTCTTAATGCCTACTTCAGCGGAAATATCCGCAAGAGAAGCACCGTCATATCCATTTCGCGCAAAGTGACGAAGTGCGACTTCCATAATTTTATTGGCCGTCATGTTTTCACCTCCACTTACAAACCAGATTAATGTTTTAATCTAGCATTCTGTTGTCTAGCTCATTCACCATGTTACTAAACACACCCCGCAATGTTCAAGGGTAATGGCCTTCCTACATGATGCTTTCGATTCGATAGGCCGCTCGTTTACAAAATATTTACCGAAAATAGCCTTACAAAATGACAAATGAAAACCACACATTATGCTATCCTTCTTCTTACGCTAATTGACTATAATGATAAGCAAGAAGGAGATGAGCCCATGAAAAAACCAAATATTCTACTCATTACGAGCGACCAGCAGCACTGGAATACGATAGGTGCATTCAACCATGAAATCCATACGCCCAATCTGGACCGGCTGGTTCGTGAAGGGACAACCTTCAACCGGGCTTACTGCCCTAATCCTACCTGCACGCCGAGCCGCGCATCCATTATTACTGGCATGCATCCAAGCCAGCATGGAGCCTGGACGCTTGGAACGAAGCTGCTTGAGGATCGCCACACCATCGGTGAAGACTTCCAGCAAGCCGGTTATCAAACGGCGTTGATCGGCAAGGCCCATTTTCAGCCCCTGCGTTCAACCGAACAATATTCATCGCTCGAATCGTACCCTATCCTTCAGGACCTGGATTACTGGAGAACGAACCAGGACTCTTTTTACGGCTTCTCTCATGTGGAGCTAGCACGAAATCATACCAATGAAGCGCATGTCGGGCAGCACTATGCATTATGGCTGGAGGACAAAGGCTGTACCAATTGGAGGGATTATTTCTTGCCGCCGACAGGCACCATGGACCCCACTCAGACTTACAAATGGCCAATCCCTGAGAAGTATCACTATAATACATGGATCGCCGAACGAACCAATGCTTTATTAGAGCAATATAAAGAGAATGACGACAGCTTTTTCTTATGGTCCAGCTTTTTTGACCCCCATCCCGAATACCTGGTGCCTGAGCCATGGGATACGATGTATGATCCCGATCAGCTCACTATTCCCTCTCTGGTTCCGGGCGAGCACGATCTTAATCCGCCGCATTTCCGCATGACTCAGGAGGAAGCCCCTGACTTCTCGGGCTTACGGGAGAGCGGATTCGATATCCATGGTTACCGCTCCCATCACTACTACGAATACGGCAGCAAGTTCAAGCTGACGGAGGAAGACAAGAAGAATTTAGTCGCCGTGTATTACGGCATGGTTAGCATGATGGATAAGTATATCGGGACCATTCTCGATAAACTGGACGAGCTTGGTATGGCCGACAATACCTTGATCGTCTTCACGACCGACCATGGCCATTTCTTCGGACAGCACGGCTTGCAAGCCAAGGGTGGCTTCCACTATGAGGATTTGATCAAGCTTCCATTCATTGTGAGATACCCGGGTCATGTAACGGCCGGCAAGACCTCCGAGGCCTTCCAGTCGCTTGTCGATCTTGCCCCTACCTTCCTGTCCTTCTCCAATCTGCCTATCCCTCATGCTATGACAGGAGTAGATCAGAAGGAGGTTTGGCTCGGGACATCGGATCAAGCAAGGGACCATGCGATCTGTGAATTCCGGCATGAAGCAACCACCATCCATCAGAAGACGTACGTGGATGCACGCTATAAAATTACGGTTTATTACAACCAAACGTACGGTGAGATTTTTGACCTGCAAGAGGACCCGAGCGAGCTGCATAACTTGTGGGATAACCCTGATTTCGCCGCTTTAAAATCAGAGCTTCTACTCAAATACGTATGGGCTGAGCTTGGGAAAGAATCGATGCCGATGCCTAGAATTTGTCACGCTTAAGCCGTCCGATCTGGAGTAGAAAAGCCCGTTGCTATTCTATTCATCCGTCCTGATGTTAAACTGATAGGGACATCCATCAACCTTTAACATTGGAAGAGGTCGTGTGCATGATAGAGTTTACCCATGAATATGCGGAGCATTTATATCACACGCCTAATGCACTCGAGAAGCATAACGGCGTGATCCCCATACGTATAGGCTATAATGAGGCCAAGCCGAATTATCATATCGGACCGCGCTTTATCGCCTATTACAGCATGCACTTCGTTCATGCAGGCCAGGTTACATTGCGTGTGAACCAAGAAGAGATTATCCTTACGCGAGGCGATCTGTTCGTGCTATTTCCGAATAGCATCCATGAATATTACATTTCACCTCGTGAAGAACCTGTTCTGAAAATGTTCTGGGTAGCTGCCGAGGGCAAGCAAATGCCGCTAATCACCAGCCGACTTGGACTTACGCTCAAAAACCCCTACATCAAAAACTTTTTCGATGAGGAGCTGGAGCAGTCGTTTTTTCAGTTTGCCTTAGAGTGGAAGCATCTTGTGAAGCAGGATGATTTCTCCTTAACGCAACGGTTTTACGCTTTGCTGAATCAGATCGTCCAATTGTCTAAGCCGATAAAGACAGCTTCGGGAGCCGATGATTGGGTAGCGACAAGCATAGACTACATTCATCTGTATTATAAGGAAGGCATAACCGTAACCGATATGGCCGATCATGTCGGGATCCACCGCTCGCATTTCTCCAACGTCTTTCACCAGAAGGTCGGCATGCGCCCGCATCGGTATCTGACGAATCTGATCATGGAGGATGCTATGAAAATATTGAATACAACAGCAATTCCGATTTCTCATATCGCCCTTTCTCTCGGATATTCAGACGTGTACTCCTTCACTCATGCCTTTAAAAGCTATTATGGACAGCCGCCAAGCTTTTATCGAAAGTCATAAGTTAACTGCATAAGAAACGGACTGTGCATCTCGCACAGTCCGTTTCTTACGTTATATTTAGGCTAAATTAATGGCCTTAATCGTATCTAACGGAATTTTCGGCTTGCGATCTTCCGTCAGAAGCCCGTTGATTTCCTGCTGGACGTCGGCAAGCTGCGTATAGCAATACCCGCTAATATAGGCAACGTCCTTAATCGCTTGGGTAATACCGTGGAATCGATTAATGAAATCCTCTTCTGATGCAACCTGGTCACCATAGCCCCAGCCCTTGTCCGACTTGAACGCGATTCCGCCGAATTCACTGATGATGATCGGCTGTCCCCGGTATTCGTATCCTTCGGCAAACGCATACTTCCATTGATTGCAAGTCGTTTCATTAGTTACAATCGCTTCCTTGCTCGCATAACGCTTTAGAAAATCATCTCCCAACGCGACATAGTCATGCAGCGTTAGAATGTCGGACACCGTATGCTCCCAGCCGTCGTTCGTGATAACCGGACGGTAAGGATCGATCGATTTGGTCAAATGATAGATGCCCTCGGTCAGCTTCTGCTGCCGCACATCTTGCAGAATGAGAGGAACGCCCCATGATTCGTTAAAGGGAACCCAAGTAATAATGCTTGGATGATTATATTGCTGCTTCACGATCTCCAGCCATTCCTTCGTGAACGCCTCAACCGCCCTGTCATGAAACTCGAAGGTAGCCGCCATCTCAGACCATACGAGCAGACCTTTCACATCGCACCAATAGAGAAAACGTGCGTCTTCGATTTTCATATGCTTGCGCACACCGTTGTACCCCATCGCCAGAATATGATCGATATCTTCGATCAGAGCTTCCTCGCTTGGCGGAGTCAGGTGACTGTCCGTCCAATAACCTTGATCCAGAATCAATCGCTGGTAGATCGGCACATTGTTCAGCAGCACTTCTCCATTCTTGATGGAAATCTTCCGCATGCCGAAGTAAGAGAACACCCGGTCCACGACTTGGTCATTCGCATACAGCACAAATTCCACGTCATAGAGGTTCGGTTGATTGGGAGACCAGAAGCTTCTCTTCCACGGCCCGTTCGCCTCATGCAGCAGATCAACCTCAACGGTCAGACAAGGGCGGTCAATCGCCAGGCTAACTCGCTTTACGGGCTTATCTTTGAACGTAACGATCGCTTCCAGCCTTAAGTCACCGGCTGCCTCTAACCCATTCACCTCGTAATCGAATCGGACGATGGAACGGTCGAAATCCGGTGTGATCTTGACCGCATCCAGCCGTTGTTCCTCTACATATTCCATCCATACCGTCTGCCAGATTCCAGTCGTCTGGATATAGAAGCATTCGAAATTGTTCTCGGTCCAGCGCTGCTTGCCGCGCGGCTGATAACAGCTATTGCTGTCTTTGACCTTTACCGTGATTTGATTCTCCGCCCCGACTACGAGATACGGGGTGATATCAATGGAGAAGGCCGCATAGCCGCCTTGGTGCCCGCCTGCCAATGCTCCGTTCACCCATACCTTGGCATCATAATCCACCGCTTGAAAATGAAGGATCACCCGCTTCCCTTCAACTTCCTTCGGGATATGAACGGCTTTGTTGTACCAGACTTGCGAGTGGAACTCTTCAATTCCGATTCCGCTTGCTTTGGTCTCATACGTAAAGGGCACGTTGATTTTATGTGTCTCTTCGAATTTCTCCTGCCACTTTTCTTTCTCTCCTACGCGTTGGTCATCGAAGCGGAAGCTCCATTCGCCGTTCAAGGAGAGCCAATGATCGCGTACGAATTGAGGTCTCGGATAGTCTTTGATATATGCCTTAGTTGTCATGCTGTACCTCCTATTTATGATGCTTTGCCTTTATTTCCAGTACATACACGGAAGCAGGACGCAGTGGGTAGCCGAGCTTCCATTGCTTAGCAGGGACGACTTTTTCCTCACATAAAACCCGTTCTGGCTCGAACACGGAATTAATATCGTCGTAGGATTCTCCCGTAATTTCATATAGAATCGTCTCTTCCGAAGCTTCGAACGCTTCCAGATCAAGCGCCGCCTTCACCTCGTTCAAGCTGCGGTTCACGATAAATACGGTGACGGAGCTTCGGTCGTCGTTCGTGCCAGCCACAATATCAAGATCAGGCAGCGCGTCCAGCTTCATAGGCGTCTCCTTGAGCGACGGGACGGCAAACTTACCGCACTCAGCTGCGACGGGCAGAATATGCCGAACATCCCGATTCGCGTAAAGCTTCATGACTTCATACGTTGGCGTTCCGTATACGGTAAGCGGCAACCCGCTCCAGCCGGGCTCCTTGCCGCAATATTGGTCGGCATAATAATCACCTACGCGGATGCATCCGCCAAGCCAGCCATTCACCAGATCGGAGAAGCTGCCGATGTGAACCAGATCGCTGCTGCGTATCATCTCGTTCAAGTTGGCAGCATTAGCGACAGCAGCGCCCAGTGAGTGTTCGTTCGGCAGCCCTTTCCGGGTCGTATTCGGATAATACATCGTGTTGTATTCGGTAATGGCCAGCTTCACATGGCTATGCTTCGCGTCCGCCAAAATATGCTCGGCCGTCTGCTGGATATGATGACGGGTAAATTCGGGAAAAGAAGCAATCGCCTTATAACGATCCTCTTCCGGCGTATTTCGGTTCATGCCGAAGAGGCCATAACCGTGATACAAGTGCAAGGTAAGATAATCGAAATGCTCACCGGCTATATCGAGGACGGTCTTATTCCACTCCTGCTCGAAATGGCCGCAGGCCAAGAGCACGATAGAGGGATCGGCCGCCTTCATGGCTTCAGCGAAGGAAACCGCGCGCCTAGCGAATTGATCCGCGGTGCAAGTGCCTACCTGCCACTGTCCCCACACCTCGTTGCCAATCTCCCAATAGCGGACATTGTACGGCTCAGGATTCCCGTTCGCCGCACGCAGCGCTCCCATAGGAGTATCGATGCCGCCGTTGCAGTATTCGATCCAATCGGCAGCTTCCTCGGGTGTTCCCGATCCGTCATTAACACAGATAAGGGGCTCCACTTGAAGCTCGCGGCAAAACTGAATAAATTCGTCCGTACCGAAGTATTTGTTCGTCCAGCCGCCCCAGGCTTCGTTGTACATGACCGGTCTCTCAAGTACTGGACCTACGCCATGCTCCCAGTGATAGGCGCTAATATAGTTACCAGCAAGCCTCATCATCCCTGCGTTCAGACCCCTCGTCATGTCGATGACTTCGCGCTTCACCATAGCAACGCTGTCTGTTGGCAATAGAGACACATGGTCGAGCCACAGCATGCCGGTCGACACATGATCGGCCCACCTCGGCTGATCAGCCGGAACGTAGACGCGGATTTCGGCGTCGACGCATTCGCGGGCAATTGATAGCCGCGCTTCATACTCGCGCCAATTGTGGCCCCCCAGCTCGAACTGGACTCTTCCCAGAAGCTCCTCTGAGCGCCTGTCCACCGCTTCAACGAGGATCGTCTTCAGCTCGATGGAGGCACGTGCAACAAGCTTGACCGCGTAATCCGCAGGTCCCTTGAGCGCTGCCTTCTGAGCGATGCCGGCATAGGCCTCGTCATCGCTCAGAAGACGGATGCGCTGGGCGCGCCCCGAATGCCTCGGGGCAGCAGCCTCCAGTGCGTACTTCGTATTCCGTCCGTTCGTATAGGCATACCAGCTTCCGGATATCTCCCTCTTCGTCTCGGCTTCGCTTTCGAAATCCATATCCTTAAGCGGGAACGCAAGCATCGCTTCCATATGATCCCGAATGTCCTCTACAAAATGTCCGAACAAGTAAGGGTTAACCGTATGCTCGCTTGCCTGACTGCAGTCGATCCTGATCTTTGCGTTTGTATTCAAAATAAACCTCCAGCTGATTTGTCGTAATGGTTGCGGATTTAACCTTTAATCGATCCGATCATAACGCCCTTGACGAAATGCCGCTGCACGAATGGATACATGATCAATACCGGCAAAGTAGACACGATAATGACCGCGAACTTAATACTCTCGGCAAGCAGAATCTGCTTCTCCAGTCCGACACTGCCACCCTCAACGGCTGACGAGTTGCTGATCAAGAGAATTTCACGCAGCACAAGCTGAAGCGGATGCAGAGCCTCGTCGCGGAGATAGATCAGCGCAGGGAAGAATGAATTCCAATGGCCAACCGCATAAAACAGAACCATAACCGCCAATATCGGTTTGGATAGAGGCAATATAATGCTAAACAGAAGTCTCCAGTTGGAGCAACCGTCCATGTGAGCCGCCTCCTGCAGCTCCCATGGAATGCTTGACTGGAAGTACGTCCGCATGACGATCAGATTGTACGTGGCGATTGCCCCGGGAACGATCAACGCCCACATGGTATTCACCATTCCCAGGTCCTTAACCAGCAAATAGGTTGGAATCAATCCGCCGCCTAGAAACATCGTGAGCGTAATCAGAATCATAATGGCATTACGACCGGGAAGATCTGGCCTGGACAACGGATAGGCCGCCAGTATGGTCATGATGATGTTGATGACCGTGCCAACCACGGTGTAAATGATCGTATTACGGTATCCCGTCCAAATTTTATCGTTGTGCAAAATGCTCTTATACGCTTCCAAAGTCACTCCCTTTGGCAGAAGCCATACCTCTCCGCTCAGCACCTTGGCCGGATCGCTGAACGAAGCGCTGACAATAAAGATCAACGGATACAGCACAATAATCATGATGACTGCAGCAATCACATACACGATGAAGTCGAATACCCTCTCATCCGACGGTTTGCTTATGGCCTGTTGCTTCGACATGACTGTAATCCTCCTTTACCATAAGCTCGTCTCCGACGTCTTGCGCGCGAACCGGTTCACCATCAGCAGCAAGATGAGATTAATGACCGAGTTGAACAGTCCAATAGCTGCGGTGTAACTGTATTCACCCTTCAAGATGCCTGTCGTATAGACAAACGTGGAGATGACGTCACTTGATTCCAGGTTCAAGTTATTTTGCATGAGCAAAATTTTCTCAAAGCCGACATTCATGAAATGGCCGATATCCAGAATGAGCAGGATGACGATGACCGGAGCTATGCCCGGAAGCGAGACATGCCATATGCGTCTCAGCCTCGACGCTCCGTCCATCTTGGCCGCTTCGTATAGCTGCGGATTCACCCCGCTGAGCGCTGCAATGTAGATAATCGATTGCCACCCCATGTTTTGCCATATGTTCGAGCCGATGAAGATCGTCTTGAACCAGCCGGCTGACTCCAGGAATCGGACGGATGAACCGCCGAATGCCTCGATCAGCATATTGATCGGTCCTGTCGGCGACAGGAACACGTTCAATATGCCTACGATTACGACAACCGAAATGAAATGCGGAATATACGTAATATTTTGCAGCCACTTGCTATAGGTTTTGCTTCTGATTTCGTTAACAAGCAGAGCCAGCATAATCGGAATGGGGAATGCGATAAGCAGCGAGAACAAGTTGATGGACACCGTGTTCCATAACAGCCTCCAGAAATAATACGAATCGAAGAACCGTACGAAATGCCCGAACCCTTCCCAAGGGCTTCCCATGATGCCCTTGGCCGGATTGAAATTTTTGAATGCGATTTGCAGCCCGTACAGTGGACCGTAGTGAAAGATTAAGTACCAGGCTATCGGCAGAAGCAGCATGAGGTACAGGTCATACCGTTTGGCTATATTTCGGAATAGGCCGGATCCCCGCCTCGGCTGGATAGGGGATAGAGCGGCTGCATCATCTTGTACGCTCTTCATGGGCACTCACTCCTTACTAATGCGGTGTCGATATTATTTCGCCATCTTGTCATAAGCTGTTTGATAGATCCCTTCCAGTTCATCGAGCCTCATTTTGTTCAAAGTAGACTGGAATTCCTCCCACTTATCGAAGCCGAGTGCGCCGACGATAAACTTCGTGCTTTGCTCGTTGACATACTTGTCGATGTCGTTGCGCAGAATGTTAACCTTCTGAGCGGTCTCTTCATCGAACATCGGATTCGCGTAGCGGATCTCCGGCATGTACGGCTCCAGCTTCTTGAACGCCTCTTGAACTTGCGGCGGATTGATGAAAGACGCTACCTGGTCGCTGATCAAGTGAGGCGCGCCGCCTCCAGCATACGGGGTCATCTTGCCTTGTGCGCCTGTAATGGCCACAAAATCATCAAAGTAATACGGAACGCCGTCCTTCATCTCGTAATGCTCGCCCTCTCTGCCGAAACGCAGCAGCGTAGAGCCCTCGTCACTGTAGAAATAGTCGATCCAGCGCATCGTCGCTTCCGGATGTTTGTTCACGGATGTAATGGCGAAGGCTCCGAAGTCGCGTGGCACCGGTGCTACCGCGCTTTGCATCTGGTCGCCATTCGGGCCGGCTTGAGGAGCGATGCCCACATATTGATCCATGATTGGCAGGAAATTGTTGTTCGTCTGGTCGAAGAATAGACCCGTATTGCCCGATCCTTGCTTCGCCAAATATTGAGCTTCCGTATGCGAGAAAATTTCCGGGTCCAGCAGCTTTTCCTTATACAGCCTGTTCAAGTACATCAACAGCTCTTTATGCTTCTCGTCGCCACTCCAAATATTAACCTTGTCATCTTCGATGTTGATGTTATAGCCGAGCTGCAAATCCAGGCCAAACGATCCGGCCATCATATTGACGATAATGATCCCAGCAGCAGCATTACGTGCGGTCATCGGAATTTCGTCCGCTTTGCCGTTGCCGTTCGGATCCCCATCCCGGAAAGCGACGAGCACATTATAGAGCTCTTCTGTCGTTTTGGGCTCTTCCAGGTTCAGCTTCTCCAGCCACGCTTTGTTGATCCAGCGTTTGTCCGTACGTGCCGAGCCTGTCGTTACGATGCCGGGGATCGAGTAAATGTGTCCTTCCGGAGTCGTAATGGCCGAGCGGATCTCTGGATATTGCTCCATCAAAGCTTTCAAATTAGGCGCATACTCCTCAATCAAATCCTCCAGAGGAATCAGCTGGCCGGCTGTCCCGTAGCGAATCGTCTCAAGCGGATTAAGTTCCGAACGGAACAAAGCATCCGGAAGCTCATTGGACGCGAACAATAGATTCTTTTTCTCCGCGAAGCCGTCTGTAGGTGCTTCGGTGAATTCAACTTGAATATTGCTTAATTTCTCATAGTCTTGGAACACTGGCATATCTTTGAACGGTCCGTTAGCAGGCGCAATTCTTGTGAACATCTTAAGCTTGATCGGTTGATCTACGATCGGGAAACCTTCCGCTTTAACAGCGCTTTCAGTTGAAGACGACGGATTATTGGTCTCTTTCTTTGAGTCTCCGCCGTTGCTGCAGCCGGCCAGTATCAGACCGGAAATGATCAGCGTGGTTAGCGCGCTTCTTCCCCAATGTCTACGCATATATCTGTGACCTCCAATGTACGATTCACCGTGATCTGAAAACGTTTACTTCCGGTGTCCACTCATTATAGTTCACGCGTTTCGCAGCAAAGTTATAAATATATGACTATTTACTCCACATATTTTACGACTTCGCTGACGCTCTCCCGCCTCCCAATCCGTTCAAGTAGGCCTGAGGCGTCAAGCCGGTTATTTCCTTGAACACTTTGAAGAAATAGTTATAGGTAGCAAAGCCCGCCAGATTGCTAATTTGCTTAATCGTGTATTGACCGCTGCCCAGCAGCTTGCGAGCCGCATCGATTCGAACCCGATTCACATATTCTGAGAATGTCGACTGCGTCTCTTCTTTGAATATCCTGCTTAAGTACGATGGATTCAGACCGATTGCTCCTGCCGCCAGCTCCAGCGTAACGAGGCCCGAATACCTTTCCAAAATAAATACGATCGCTTGCGACACATGCCTGGAGTACGATCCGGCCGCATGCTTCTCCTTAAGCAGCTTCAGCAGCCCGGCATAATAGTCTTGCAGCCACTGCTCCATCTCTGCGACGCTGCCTAACCTGCCCAGCTCATTGCGAGCAGGCAGACTATCCATCGCAGCAGAGTCAGCCTGGGACATCCCTTTCTTCCAAGCTTTATCGCCGATATGCAGCAGCTCGCTAATGATCATCTGCACCGCATGGGAATGAACCGGTTGCTCTCGAATGGAATCGAATACAGCTGCAATCAGCCGATGCATGCCTTCCTGATCAAGTATCTCGATAGAGAGCAGCAGCTGCTTCTGCTCCTCGATCGTTAAGGAAACGCGCTGAGCATGTGCGCTGCTCCCCCATTCTGTTGCTTGTCCCGTCGACTCAGCAGCAGGATAAGAGTCCAGCTTCCGCTCAGCGGAGACGTAGCTCGCTTCAAGCTGAGACAGGCTGTGGCATATATGCCCAACGGCATAGACGCACTTCAAATTCAGAAACAGCTCCAGCGCATGGCTGAGCTTGCTCATCATGCGGCCAGCCTCACTTACAGCAACATGCTCGCTGCGTTCCTTGAATGCAAATACAACAACCAAACGTCCATTCTCCAGGTAAGCGACGGTGCGTTCTTGCATATCGCCTAAGCTCTGCTGGATGATCTCGATGGCCTGCTGGACGAGCCGATTCGTCTGCATGTCGCTGTAAGATTGCGTCAACAGCAGGAAAGGGACAATCTGAAGAGACGCTGCCGCATAGCGGATCGCCCCAGGATATAAGCCATTCTTGCTTGCGTAAGCTTCGAGCTCCTGAACAGATCCTGGCCTCCCTTTCACCAGATCGGCTATATACCCACGGATGAGCACGGGATTCATTCGTTCTGCTATAGCCTTCTGGGCGCTCAAATCCTCAAGGATTTGATCATCCTGGCGTAGCTCCAATGCCGCTTTGTTCAACAGGCCAATAAGCGTTGCGCCGTCAAGCCGATGCTTCAACAAATAATCGATGGAGCCGTTATTCAGGCAATCGCGCACATAATCATAGTCGTCGAAGCTGCTAAGCATGATTGTCTTGATGGCTGGATATCGTTCCTTAATCGTCCGATTAAGCTCCACACCGTTCATCTCGGGCATATTCACATCAATAATGGCGATATGCGGCGGAGACTGCTCGATCATCGCCAGAGCCATAAGTCCGTTATGGGCTTCGCCGCATATTTCAAAGCCGTGCTTTCGGAAATCCACTAACGTCCATACATCGCTGCGGGCCAACGGCTCATCGTCTACCAATAGCACTTGATACATGACTTATATCACCTCTTGAGCAAATTTTCCCTCCTCCCGCAGATCGGGAAAAGTAATAACGACCTTTGTATACAACGTCAGCTCACTGTACAGGCTCACCCCGTACGGCTCTCCATACTGACGGACGATTCGTTCATGTACATTGCGCACTCCCATGCCGCTGAAGCGTGAAGGCGTCTCTCCTTTGAAGGGGCCGCCCAGCAGCAAGTCCATTTGCTCCCGAGTCATGCCTTTGCCGTTATCCGTCACTTCGATCTTAAGATCGTGATTCTCTGTATAGACGCGAATCATGACCAGCCCCCCTTCCTCCAGAGGGCCGATTCCATGAATGATGGCATTCTCCACAATAGGCTGCAGCATAAGCTTAGGCACCTGGCATTCCAGCAGGTCTTCCTCAATCTCCTCATGCACTGGAATCGGCTGCATGTATTTATATTTCACGATGGAGATATAGCTGCGCACATAGTCTAGCTCCTCACGAACCGTA
The DNA here is from genome assembly GCF_042887015.1 of Paenibacillus sp. NPDC057967. NCBI lineage: Bacteria > Bacillati > Bacillota > Bacilli > Caryophanales > Paenibacillaceae > Paenibacillus > Paenibacillus sp. NPDC057967. Next base: position 52,797 of record NZ_JBHVQB010000002.1, on the reverse strand, counting down.
ACATATTCGTTGGAATGGCCTAGAACACCACGCATCAGCTCGATTAACGAGCCGGATACCTCCTCGATATTAGGCACCCCGTTCATCTTGGCCAAGTACTTGATGGTATTAAGGGAGTTGTATAGAAAATGCGGACGTATCTGTGCCTGAAGTGCGGTCAACTCAGCCTCCCGCTTCTCCTTCTCACTGATTCGGATCCCCTTCATCAGTCGATTCAGTTCCTCCACCATGCTGATAAAGACTTGGTACAGTTGTCCTATCTCGTCCTTCGTTTTGATCTCCTTCATGGGGAAAGTCAAATTACCATCCTTGACCAGCATCATCATAGACTTCAGACGACGGATATTAATAGTGATGCGTGATGACACTTTCAGTGAGCCAATTAACACGACGATCAGTACAATGACTGACACTTCTGCCATCAGCTTGCGGAGCTTCGCGGATTCGCTAAGCAGCGAATCCATCGGTATAAGTGCCAGCGTCGTCCAGCCCGTATACTCAGACGAACGGCTAACGACAGTATAGGATTTTCCGTCAATACTCATCTCCGCTGCATCGCCGTTCCCCGAGAACTCCTGTTTAATGCTTACAATCTTCTCGATAGAAGGAGCGAAAGACGGCGCTGATTCGGATTGATAGACAAAACCGCCTTCCTTATCGAGCACATACAGCATGCTGTCGGCGGTAGGCTTCACACCGTAGGTTTTTTTGATAAAATCATAGTTCAAATCCACCATGACAACGCCTATAGTTTCCCGGTTATAACGGATCTCACGACCTACCGTAATGGCATCCGATACGCCCGTCTGCTTCAAATAGGCATGGCGCGATCCGTTCTCCAGCATAAAATCCATCATCGGCGTCCCGATGATCGTCCGGTCCAGCCAAGGACCTCCGGTGAAAAACACCTTTCCGTTCAGACCAACAACGGCAATCCGCGAAATATAGGGCTTATAATCAATGAGCACCGATAGAAATTCATCGATCCGCTTCTGTTCCAAAAACCATTCATAACTGATCTCTTCCGACGGGCTGAGAATTGTGTCAATCACCGTATTTTTGTTGGTCACCACTACGGTGTTCAGCCGGTCGATCTCTTCCAGCATCATATTGAGGGATTCATCCGCTTGGCGAATACTATCCGACACCGAGGTAACCGCGTTATCCTTTATGGTCTCGCGCATGTTCACGTAGACAATGCCAATCGTGGAGAAAATGGACAGCAGGGCGACCAAACTGAATGCGATGAATATTTTTCCCTGGATGCTAAGTCTGGGCGAAATCCATCGCCTAAGAGTGGACAGCTTCATATCGAGAAGTCTCCTTTATGTTCATACATGCTGGCTTGCAATCGACTTAACTATACAGTGCCATTCTCGCTTAATTGATCATCTTCCGCAGAGTTAGAGGGGAATCCTTAAAATACATCTTGAAGGCTCTGGTGAACGTGTACAGGTTCGGATAGCCAAGTGACAAGGCGATTTCTGTAACCGTCGCGTTCGTGTCGATCAGCAGTTGCCTTGCCTTCTCCATACGGATCTTCTGTATGTACTTCATCGGGGGCATGCCCGCCTGGCTCGTGAACACATGGGTAAAGTAGGAACGGTGCACACCGGCGAAATCCGCTACCTGCTGGACGGATATTCCCTCCGAGGCGTGCAGCTCCATATAGTTCATGCATTCATGAATCCAACCGGCAAGCTCAGCCTCAGGTGCAGGTGCCGTCTCCGTTATCAACTCAGCGAATAGTGCGTAAACAAGGCTTTGCAGCTCCAATGCCCCTGCCGGAGACCACCGCTTAGCACTTGCCAGCGTATGGATGACTCGATCCGCCGATATTCGGATGCCTGAATTGACCGCTTTTTTCCGAAAAGGCTTCTCATGCGTTAACCCCGCGAGCTCCAGCAGCGTCAGTGCTCTCTCGCCATCCACCGCCAACCAGCTCATTTGAAGCGGCTTTCCTGAAGGGAGCATGTCGTAACTATAGGTTCGTCCCGGGAACAAACAAAATAGGTCATCCTTCTGCAATTCAACCTGATTGCCTTCGTACTCCAGCCGAACCCTCCCCTCCTGCACGAAGTGAAGACTGTAGCACTCGATCCTTTTGGGTCCCACTTTGTAGTTCGGCTTGGCCATGCTGCAGCCCGCCCGTACCGGCCATATCCGTCCTTCCTTATCCAGATCCCCTGGCGTATAGTAAATGAAATTAGCAAACTCGTAATCATATTCCTGCATCATAGAGCCCACTCCCATCTCTTGTTCCCTCCCGCTAATGCTAACAAAATGATAATTATGAATCCTCTATTCATCCAATATAAAGCGCTTTCTTATAAGTTTTATCATAAATCGATCAAGTGTGTCCTGTCTAGTGAACCTAACATAATGCTAATATTTTGGCCTAAAAATAAATACGACCTGCTGGCTTGCCAGCAGGTCGTATTTATGAATAATCCATATCATGATTTCGCATCCACGAGGATACTCCGATTCATCTCTAGAAGAGACCATAACCGTTCTGTCAATTCTTCCGCAGAACAAGGCATCGATTGGCTGAACCACCATTCGATCACTCCAACGATCGCCGAACTCATGAATTGTACGAATATTGATTTGTCCAGTTCATCCAAGTTCAAATGATTTTCGTTCATATGTTCCATGATCTGTTGGTTAATCATTCTGCTCAGATGAACCCGGAAGGAAGGAACGTCTTTAATGCTTAACAAAGTCTTATACACCCGAGCATTTTTTTCGATTTCTTTAATCGTACGGAGCAAAGGCATCTTCGATGGGAACGGTCCAGTCGCATCCGGAGAATAGCAGCTTTCCATCAAATGAATCAGTTGATTCTCTATGCATTTGTCCAATAGATCATATTTGTCCGAATAATGCGAATACACAGTGCCTCGATTGACATCAGCACGCTCCGCAATTTCGTTAATCGTTATTTTCCCGAATTCTTTCTCGGTTATCAAATGCATGAAGGCATTCATGATGGCGGTTTGGTTCTTTTTAACTCTTCTGTCCACAGAGTGCTCTCCTTTATTAAACAATCCATTTCAGTCTGTTGAAAAACCAACAAAACTGGTGTATCTAGCGATTGCTGCTTGCCTAAGGGGACTGCTATTCTTATTTTATTCAATGAATGATCAAAAAACAACATATGTTGAAAAAGGAGATTGACGATGAGAATATTGGTTTACGGCGCGGGTGTTCTAGGCAGTTATCTTGCTCATGTACTGGTGCGCGGTGGCAATGAGGTTACTGTGCTGGCGAGAGGCAAGAGAGCAGAGCAACTAGAGACTGACGGACTTGTCATTCGCCACTACTTTCAGCGTCGCAACACCATCGATAAAGTAAACGTTATTCGCGAGCTTGCATCCGATGATCTCTATGACCTTATTTTTGTCGTGATGAAATACAACGATTTCCCATCTGTTCTGTCTATTCTCGCTGACAATCATTCTTCCAATATCGTTCTGGTGGGTAATAATGCAGATGCCTTGGGGATGCAGAATGTCATTAAGGAAAAGAGTAAAGTGAAGAAAAATGTCATCTTCGGCTTTCAGATTAGCGCTGGTCTTCGAGAGGAGAGCGGACGCATCATCTGTATCCGTGGAGGAGGTCAAATGGTATTAGGCAGCCTGGACGGCGAAATCTCCATTAAGCCTATCCTTGAGGACGCGTTTAGAAGAGTTAAATATAAATTAGCTTATCATGAGGATATCGATGCCTGGCTTAAAAGCCATTTCGTGATGATCGTCGCTTTAAACTCGATTAGTTTTCTTTACGACGGCGATTTAAATCAAGCATCAAAGGACAAAAAACTTTTAAAACAAGCCATAGATGTGATCGACGACGGGTTCCGATTGTTGGAAAAGTTGAATTATACGATTACACCCGCCAGCCAAGTTGACCTTGTTCGAAAGCATAGACGTTTCTTCTACTATGGTCTAATGATCATTCACAAATTGCCGTTTATGAAGTTGGTAGATGGTTCTTTCAGCGAAATCGCCGCTTTGTTCGATTCATTCCGAAAGCTGAAAAACCAAACCAATATCGCTACTCCCCATTGGGACGCAATGGAGAAGCGAACGATGTCCAAGTTTGTTGGTCATTAATAGAGTTAATGGATTGTCAACACAAAACTGAACAAAGATGAACAAAACAACTAGAAGCATCGCTCCAATCGACAAAGCAACTGATGGGAGAGTATACCCATGTGCATCCATACAGGGGTAGAAGAAATGCACCGCACGCCGTCAGGGACGCGCGGTGCATTGCAGCCATTTCAGCCGTTCTAGCCTCTTATGAAGCTAGATCCAATAATTTCGTCGCGCAAATTTTGGTTCGGATTGGCCGCGACATTGGCGAGAATGCATTGAATTAATCGTTCACAGTTAAAACCTCAAGCTTTAATCTTCCTCAAACTTCTCTTCGGTCAATAATAACATCCTCTTTATAGGTAAAGCTGTTGATTTCATTTCCGTAATAGAGTTGAAATCGATATATTCCGTACATTCGGATCTCTCAGTCGCAACGGTTAAAGGAGACAATTCCAAATACACAATAATGGCTTTAGGCAGCTCCCACTTTTTCAGTTCTGCTTTTTGTATATCCAGATCATGCAGCTCGGGCGGCTACGCCTCTATTCTATTCATCGACCTAAGCAGTATCTTGTTTGAATGTGACTACATGAACTATAAACCTCCTCTCAAAAGGACGAAAGACCTATTTAGATTCTATACTCGCTGTATTCATCCTACAGAACCCCTTTCACTATTTAGGCGTATAATCCTATTTTCGACATATTTTCGCTCGACAATATAATATTAGTTTGTTAATATATAGGAGTTATGTCTCATTGATATTGCCATAATTGTATGAAAGTAGGCACGCGTACAAACCTATAACAAATATTCAGAAAAAAGGCATGATTCTTCGAACGCCTACTTATGGTTGTTCTGGAATATACATCATCTTTGGAGGGATTACTTTTGAAGAAAGTGGTCATTAGCAAGTCAACATTTATACTTGTGATTCTAGCATGCTCGCTAGTGTTTAGCGCAGTGGGAGTCACGGCCGGCACTAATCTGCAGAAGATTACGGCAAATTTGAATCACGGCATCTCCTTTATATTAGACGGTAAGACCTGGGTTCCAAAGGATACTGCCGGCAAGAAGCTCCCGCCAATCTCATATCAAGGTTCTACATACCTTCCTGCTCGCGCTCTGGCTGAAGCAACAGGGGCGGAGATCTTGTGGAATGGTCAAACTAGCACAATTACGATTAATACATCTGGCGGTACCGGAAATAGCGATGGAGACTTTGGAAGCGATCTGCCAAGCACTGGCGGTTCCTCGAACACAGGCAACACAGGCAACGAAAATTCGGGTAACACATCCAGCTCCAGCGGGATTATGAAGTTAACCACACAAAGCGCAACAGAAGAGAAGATGCGTGCAGAAGCTCAAAAGATTATTCAAATCTACGCGAAAGCTCTTAAATCGGGAAGCACCAAAGAATTCGATTCTTACATTGACAATTATACAGCCGAAAAACGCGACATGTCTCCAATTTCTATGGGAAGATCGTACTATAAAAAAGATTTTGAAAAGAAGTTGTCTGGGACTATCAAAGCGAATGATTCCGACACACTTCTTAAATTTGCAAATACCATTGAGAATGTAAAGCTTTCGGAAATTGAGACAAGTTTCATTTCTAAAAAGAGTGAATTCTCCCAGGAATTCTCATTCAAGTATTATCCAGAAGGTTGGGATTCGTTCAGCAGCGTCTATGTTTACTTCAACTTCGCAGCAGAAAAATACGATAGCGATGTATTCCTCCTGGAGAGCGTCCGCATTAGTTAATTGAATCAAATCAAAAGGAACTGCTCGCCGCAGTTCCTTTTTTTCTTATAACTCAGCAAACCAACGTTTCTATAGCTCATACTCGAATTCTATTGGGGTCTCGATCTATCATGTTCCAACACAATATCCGGCTTCAGTATCTCCTCTATTTCCACCATTTGCTCTTGGGACAACGGTCCGCGGGCAACGGCACCCGCTAATTCCTCCACTTGTTTTCTTGTCTTGAAGCCTGGAATCGGAATAGCAGCGCTGCTTCTTCCCCATAGCCATGCGAGCGCGCCTTGTACCAGCGTACGATTATCGCTGGTCAGAATTTCTCTAACAGCCTCAAGCTTGTTCAAAAACGCAGGTACCGGCTTTCCTTCTTTGAAATAAGTGACCCATTCATGGCGGCTGCCCCTTACATCGGTATCCGGCAGCTTTGAATCCGGATTGAACTTGCCGCTTAGAAGCCCCATAGCCAGCGGCGAATTGTTAATGCTCGTTAAGCCGTAACGCTCGCAGACTGAGACCATCTCGGCATCGCCGCGTAGGACGTTTAATGGATGCTGGATAGCCGCCCCCTCCGATTGCAAAGCGAATTGTTCCGCTCTCGCCGCATCCCACGTACTCCAGCCGTAGGAACGGATCATTCCCTCCTCGCGCAGCCGGTTCAGCGTCTCAATCGCAGAATTCATCTCCTCTTGGCTTAATCCGCCGACATGAATTTGATAGAGATCGATATAATCCGTTTCGAGACGCCGCAGCGACCGCTCGCAAGCCTGTCTGATATAAGCGGGCGACACATCGTGGCGTCCAAATACTTCCTTCGTTGCCTCGTTATTCGTATAACCGAATTTCGTCGCAATGACAACCTCGTTCCGTCTCTCTTTCACCGCTTGGCCAAGTACCTGCTCGCTATGTCCCACCCCGTATGCGTCAGCCGTATCGAAAAAGTTGATACCCATCGCTATGGCGGCCTGGATCGCCTCAATCGATTCCTTATCATTCACCTCTCCCCAGCCATCGGGGATTCCATCTAACGTAAATTGACCTCCAATCGCCCAGCAACCCAGACCAAGCGGACTTACCTCAATATTTGTTTTCCCTAATGTTTTGTTCATTGTCATTTCCTCCCTATTCGGATTGGCTTGACTTCATTATAATGAGGGAAATGGCTCTCGATGAGGTCCAATTGAATCGGAATTTGAGGAACCAATGATGGGAGAATCGGTGTATGTATGGCATAATGATCGACAAAAGCTCCGCGTTATCCGCAACAAGACAGCTATGCATGCAATTACGGGCCTTGATTGAAACTGGTCAGCTGACAGAGGGCACGCGCTTGTTGCCCACCCGTACGCTGGCGAAAGAATGGGGAATTGCCCGCAATGTCGTCATTGAAGTATACGAACAGCTGACAGCTGAAGGTCATTTGGAATGCCGCGTCGGTTCGGGCACTTATGTAGCTGAAGGAATCATGCTGGCTCCTAGAGATAGGGCAAGTATCGTGACTTCTGAAGTCCCAGTCTCGAGCACGGCACACGCTGGACGCTCGGATATCATCGATTTTGCGACCGGTATTCCGGATTTGGAATTGTTTCCGAGAACGGCATGGGCGAAATATGTGAGACACGCAGCCGAATCGATTGCGGATGCAGAGCCAGGCTACGGGGATATTCGGGGAGACTGGAATTTACGTTGTGCGATCCGAGACTATGTATTCCGGGCCAAGGGCATACAGTGCTTGCCTGAGCAGATATTTATTTGCTCGGACGCCTCGGAGGGGCTTATACTGACAGCCTTAACTCTATCTTCAGACTTTCATTCTATCTATATGGAGAATCCGACCATTGAATTTACAAGGGATATCTTCGAGCAGTCCCGCTACAAGCTTGTCCCTGTAGAGGTAGATGGGAACGGCATGAAGATGGAATCTCTCAATCGGTTTGCGCCCGGTCACTTGGCTCTGCTAACGCCCTCGCATCAGTTTCCTACCGGAAGCTTGTTATCGATTCAGCGCAGGCAGAGGGCGATCCGGCTGGCGGAAGATGCCGATTCCTATCTGATCGAAGACGATTATGACAGCGAATTCCGGCTAAGAGGCATTCCTGTTCCGCCTCTGCAGACGTTGTCTCCATCCCGTGTCATCTATGTCGGTACGTTCAGCAAGACCTTGTCGCCAAGTCTGCGCATCGGCTTTCTAATTGTACCTCCCGCCCTGATGGACAGGTTTGCCGATAGGAAAGCCAAACTCAATATGTTCACCCCGCTTCTCATTCAAAAAGCATTGGGCCAGTTCATTCAAGACGGCCAATTGGACCGCCATATTCATGCAATGAAGAAGGTATACCGAAAACGGAGAGCGTTGTTGAAGGACCGTCTCCATGATGTTTTAGGGGATGAAATATCGATTCTGGGCGACGAGGCCGGCATGCATGTTATGGTTCAATTTCATTCCAAGCGACTTTCGCTTCTTCCTTGGGGAGATACAGCCCCTTATGGATTTCTGATTGAGTGCTCCGTTGATTATTGTTGGTCTGACCGACCAGATGAAACGGGAATTGTGCTTGGCTACGGCAATCTGAGCGCCCAGAAGATCGAGGAAGGCATGCGTCGGATACAGAAGTTTGTGGGTGAAAATTAAGAGCAGGCTGCGTTGGCAGCCTGCTCTCTGCTATGAATAGCTATTTAAAATAAATGCTCCTGCGTCTATCCCTCCTGCTGCCCCTCAATCAACTGAAGAGCGCGGTACAGGAACGTTGCCGCTTCCGCTCTGGTAGTCATGCTCTTCGGCTTCATATAGGCGTTGGAGCCCGTAACGAGCCCATGCTCGAGCATCGTTGCCACGCTGTCCACAGCATATGGCGCGATTTGGCTCGCATCACGGTAGCCCTCAAGCGTTGCGCCGGATGCGGATGCTTGGATTGCCCCAGTCTTTTGCAGCGCTCGGGTCAGCATAACCATAGCGTCCTGGCGGCTGATCGGTTCGCGAGGGGCGAAATTGGCCCCGTTCACTCCCGTAACGATGCCCAGCTGCTTGGCGATGGAAACCGCATCGTAGTAATAATCCTTCGGCTGCACATCAGCGAATGTCGAGTCAATCTCGGCGCGCAGGCCGAGCATGTTCACCAGCATGAGAATAAAGTCTGCTCGTGTTACCGGGCTTGCGGGGCTGAAGGTGCCATTTTCGATCGAGGTGCCTTGGACGATTCCTCTCTCGGCCAGCTTCTCAATCGCCTCACGCGCCCATTCATGCTTGCCAAGATCAGTGAACGCAACTGGCTTCGCGCCGCCGATGGCATAGACGCCGACATGATCGATGGAGAACCGCACCACACCTTTGTCTTTATCATACGACACGCCTTTGATTGCAGTCGCGCGGTCGTCCGTCAACTCGTAAACTTGCAGCTCAGACGCTTGCTCTCCCGCCTTGAGCGAATACGGAATCGCAATCGGGATTGGCGCCTCCGAATTGCTCCAAGAGAGAGCCTCCCCGTCCAGTTGCAGAGCAACTTGCACAATCGGCCTATTTCCAATCCGTCCCTCCGCTTCGTTGCCGCGATACTCGCCCGCATGATCGCTTATTGTAACGAGCAACTTCCCGGCATTCGCCTTGACTCCAGCTAGCATATCTCCGGTCAAAACAAACTGGGCGTACGGTGTGGCGATATGCAGAATCAGATTAGGCTGGTCCGTCAGATTAGCCGCAGGAAGCTCCAGCGCATAGCTGCCAGCCGCATTCGACGACTTCAATTCAAGATGAACATGCTTGTCGCCGTTGCTGTCTGCCGCTGCCCTCTGAATGGCGGCACTCAGATCCGACGCTCCGACCGTAGCCTTGGCCTTTTTGCCGTTAAGCATCGGGACGAGCACGGCTTTGACTGAACCGTCCGCTTGCAAGGTAAACGAAATCGGCATTGGATCGCCTTCACCGCTACCTCCCGTGCCTCCGCCATTGGAAGGTGGCTTACGATATTCGAAAGTGGCCAGCTCAGGAGTCGTCATATCATCCGTTTCGAGCTCAACCTTATACATTCCTTGCGCTTCTCCGGTCAGCTTGAAGGCGATCTGGAAGCTTCCGTCATCCTCGGTGTCCGTCTGGCCGGTATATTGGATCTTGCCGCTCGGGTCGAGCACTTTGACATACACATGCTCCTTCTTGCCGTTCATGACTAGGCCGTCGATTGTGACATTTTTCGAAGTGGCATCTACGGCAGCTCGAATACCGTCCAACGTCTTGATCTCTTGCTGCAGGGCAAGATCGTACACGCCGAATTCGTAGAAGGAATAACCGTAGAACGTTGCCCGATTCAGTCCCTCAAACTTGATATATCTTGCCGTCGTTGCCGGGAATACCAGCGTGTTCTTGCCGTCGGAAGCTTTAACCACGCCATTGTCGCCGACGTTCAAGGGACGCCACGTCTGATTATCATCTGAGACGCTCATACGGTATTGGTCCGCACGCGCATATTCCCAATCGATGCGGATCGTATCAAAGGTTTGCTGGCCCTCCAGATCGACCTGGAACCAAGACGTATCGCGCACTTCACTCGCCCAACGCGTGGCCGGTGCGCCATCCAGCGCCTTCGCAGGCTCCAGACCAGCCGCTTCCGTCGAGGACGCCTCTGCTTGTTTATCTTGTGCGATGCTTCCAATCTCGTAATACACGCCTTCCTTCAGCGCCGTATAAGCGCCTTCCGACACAAATTCAAGGCTTTTGGCCTCTTCCAGCTTCGCATTGAATGCCTGCAAATAGCGCTTGGCTTGCTCAGGATCGCTCTCTTGCGTACGCTCCATCATGATCAAGGCGTTGCGCATAGCGCGGTTCGTGTCGGCATCACTCAGCTGATTGTTTTCCGCGTACTTGTCAACAAGGGCTAACAGGCCGTCTGCGCCCAAGCGAGCCTCTATTACATATTTAACTGTCTTGGATGTGGCAGCCGCCACCGTCAACTCCAGCACATGCTTGCCCGGCTTGCCCGTCAGATCCATCACAGTTCCTTCGATATAGGGTTTACCGTCATACTTGGCCGTTACTTTGACGATCCCGCTGTCGTCATCTCCCGGAATGGTCCAGGTGAAGGCCGCTTGGGTCGTATCGGGCACGATCGTATGCTCCGAGATCGGCTGCCCGTTCATGAGCGCTACAACATCAGGCGGAGCAGCGTCTTGCTTCTCATAAGTGCCTTTCACGAATTGATATAGCCAATCGTAGAGGACGCGGGTAGCGGGGTCCTCGCTTTTCGCCGCGTTGTATACGGCGTTGTTGCCTTGATAGTATGCTTTATACCCTTGCTGCATCAGCCCTGTATCCACGCCGCTGTTCAAGTACTCGATGAACCGCTCGCGGAAGACAGCGTCGTTAATCATCCGGTCATCGAACTCCAGCTCCAGCGACATGCCGTACCGTTTGGCCATATCTGCTGTATCTTCCAGACGCGAAGGGTCCAGTTTCTCAAAGAAATAGTTCGGCTGCAGAGATATAGCATCAATGCCGACATCCTTCCACATAAATGCCTTATAGGCCAAAAAATGAGGAATCCAGAACATCTTCAGGTCAGCGTTATGAACAATGTCGCTCGCTCGCTTAACTATCTCTGGTCCAGTCGCATGCGTGCTGATTTGTTCCTCCAGCCAATACATGCCGACGAGCTCCAGGTTCGAGTAGCCCGCAGCCGTCCATCTGGCCTCTACTTCATCCATCCACCACTGAATCGCTTTGGCCCGGTTATCCAGTGATGCGGCATTACCGACCGCGCTAACATCGAAGTTCAGATTTTCGCCGTTAATGCTGCCAAAATCGGACTGATATTCGCCCGGATCGGGAATCATCATAACAACCTTCGTCTTACGGTCGGGCTCGCCAAGCTTCGCGCCTACCTCGACCGTCGCCTCGTTCAGCGCGCTCATATCGCCGCCGGCGTTAAACGTTTTGTTCAAATACCATTCCCATTCCTCTTTCCTGGCTTTGCCGGCTGCGTCCGTCGCTCCAAAGCCTCTGCCGTTCTCCGAAGTCAAACCCAGATACAGCACACCATCGAACAGCCAATCGACAGGCTCCCCCTGCTTGTTCACATAGCTGATATTAGGGACAACCCGCTCCTTTGTCCAAGTTCCTGTGCCATCCGCATAATGCCCGTTGTACAGCAAGCCCAGGTTCTCAATCCCACCGGTAGCATCCCCAGGCTGCAAGAGGCCGTAAGGCTCGGGCTGTACCGTCTGAGCTCCGGCAACCAAGCCGTCCGCGCCGGTAATCGTCACCTCGTCGATCATGCTCCATGCCCTCGAATGCATGGAAAATACCACTTTCACATACCGGGCGTACACAAGGCCTTCGGTATAATCGCCGCGCTTCACAACTCCGGTCTCCGCGCTGCCATCCCATGTATACGTCTCAATGTCGGTCTGATCGCCCCATAGCATCTGAGTCGCATTATGAGACAATACACCCCAGTCCACCCCATCGTCCGACACGTAGAAAGAAACCGTGAGCGGCACGAGCGTTTCGTTGTTCGGCCAATCCTGCAGGAAACGCGCGTTCACTTCCTGGATCGTCTTTTGCTCGCCTAGATCAAACACAACCGAACGGGATTTCTTGTATCGGTGGCCCACCCAGTTGCCGCTGTTACGCGACGGGTCAGCAGCATTGCCGTCCGTCAGCTTCGTCCCGTCATCCGGGAAAGCGTCCTCCGGCTGATCCGACCATGTGTACGTTTTCCCTTGAGCCAGATTATAGAACTCGGTGCCTTCTCCGCCCGGCTCCTCCGCATACACGGATGAGATCAACGATAACAGCATGACGTGGACAAGCAGCAAAGCAGTCAATACTCGTCTTGTTTTCACCTTAGCTCACGCTCCCTTTCTATGCAGAATTAGTTTTGCTCCTGCGCTTGCATTTCTGCAAGCACATCGAGCATCTTCAGAATGACGACCACAGCTTCAGCACGCGTCGCCGAGGCTGCCGGGGCAAACCGGTTGTCCCCGCGGCCGTTCATTACTCCCGCCTCCTGGGCTGCTGCCACATACGGCTTCGCCCAAGCCGGAATTTGATTGGCGTCTGCGTATGAAAGCTCAGAACCTTCCGCAGGCGTGAGGCCCAAGCCGCGAACAATCATCGCTGCCAGTTCTGCTCGGCTGATTGAAGCCTTCGGACGGAAGGTCCCATCCGCATAGCCGCTGATCAGGCCAGATTCCAAGGCTTGCGCAATATAAGGCTGAGACCAGGCTTGAATCGAGCCTGCGTCAGCAAAGTCAAGCGAACTGTTCGCACCTTGCAGCTTCAACGCTTTGACCAGCATGACGACGAATTCGTCCCTGCTGACCGTCTTATTCGGCTTGAACGTCTCGTCGGTATAGCCCGCTACGAATCCGAGCTCGACCGCCCGTTTGATGGACGCTTCTGCCCAGTGGCTGTCAATATCGTTTAGCTGGACCGCCGTCGATCCGCCGGACTCCCCGCCATTGCCGTTTCCGTTCCCTGAATCCCCGCCTCCCGGATTCGATCCGCCGTTTTGGCCTTCTTCCGGATCTGGAGTTACTGGAGTCGGAACCCATCCTCCGCCGCCAGAGCTAGGCAGTGCTTTGATTTTGATCTTGAACGTTTTCTCCGCCGAAGCTTCTCCCTTGCTAATCGTCGCAGTCAGCACGACCTCCATATCGCTGCTCGACGGACGTTTCAACAATTGTCCGTTGGCATTCAGATAATCGGGCTTCGAGCTGCTCCAGACGATGCGTGTGCCCAGCTGTCCTTTCTGCGGAAGATAGAGATTGGAGGCTACGCTTCCGTTCACATTAAGCTCAATCAGGCCCATCACGTCTTCGATCGTTAGACGATCGCGTGCAACGCTCAGCCCGGCATATGCCTTCTCGGCTTCAGGACGCGATAGCTGTGTGGTCTGAATAGCCGCAATCGCTTGGCCCATCGCTTGCTGAAGCTGTGCCCAGCCCTCTGGTGAGTAATTGCCCTCTACGAGCTTATCGCCCTCGATAGCCGTCAACAGGTCGATAATCGGCCGTATATTGCCGAGCTTATATCCCTCGCCGTACACTTCAAATTCCTCAAAGGAGTAGCCGAATATGGTGGCCCTGGACACGCCTTCGAACTTCACGTATCTAGCCGGCGTACTCTGGAAGGTGGTCACGACGCGTCCCGGCTTACCGTTAATCTCGCCGTTGTTGTCCTTCACAACGTTCGTCCATCTCTCTTTGTCCTCGGACACAAGAATGCGGTATTTCGAACCGTAAGCCGTTTGCCACAAAAGCGATACGGCATCGATGCTCTTCACCTCACCCAGATCCACCATGAACCAGGTATCGTCCACCCAATCGCTGGACCATCTGGTATCCCCTCTGCCGTCCACCGCTTTGTCCGCCGTGTAGGAAGAGGATTCTGGCTGCGAGGATTCGGCTTGCTTATGCAAGGCCAGATTCCCATGCAAGTCGATGTAGGTGTTTCTTACGACAAATTCGTCAATCAAGCCTTTGAAGGCGTTCGTTGAACTGCCGATTTTGGCGACCGGAAAAACGAACGTTTCCAGCTTGGAGCCGTCTTTTAGCGTAGCCGTATACTCGCTGCCGTTAATGAAGATGGACGTCCCCGTGTCGTCGCCGGTCATAATCACATGCGTCCAGCGGTCGGTCGGCAGCTTGTAATTAAATTCACTGACGTAATTTTCTTTTGTGATGGCTATTTTGCCGCTGCCCCCGATGTTGTATTTCAGCTCTCCATCCGGGGATTCCAGCAGCACGGCTCCCTGCGAGTTATCGGCGTCTGGCTTGATCCACATGGACATCGTCCATCCGAACCCGAGCGTGCGAAGCGGCGTTTCCACATAGCTGGCCCCGCCTTTCAGCCTCACTGCTTGCCCGAAGATTCCCTTCTCCGTGCTTGCATTCACCGCGTTGCCGTCAAAGCCGTTGCCCGAACGATCTGCGAAGCCTTCGTCGAAGGTATAATCCAGCACAATATGGCGATCATTGCCGACTTGAAGCTTGTGCGACAGATGAACACCCGGCGGGTCCGCGTATCCGGCGGCATCCGCCTGGAAGCTTTCGAAGTTTCGGTCAATTCGATTGCCTCTCCACAGCTTCTCCGCCAACGCTTGCATGGAAGGCAAGATGCGCTGATGCGAGTCCGCCATGGAGACGCCTTTCTCTACGGACACATCGTTCCAGAGCGCGAACATGCCGCCTTTCACCTGCGGGTGCGCATATGGAAGCTTTGTCTCCAGCCAATCGTTAGGCTCCCATTCGTTGTAGATGAAATCGTAATTTAGATAGTTGCGGTACAGCTGCGGAACGATATAGAGCAAATTCGTGTTAGTGTTGATAATGTCGTAGCCGAGCTCAACGGCCTGCTGAGCGCTTCCGTAAGGCTCATACCAGATGTCCATTGTCGCATTGCTGCTGACCGGCGTCGTACCGTCGTATGCAGACAGGCTGCCCCACAGACGGGCGCGTTTGCCTTTGCTGTTAATGTGGTTAAGGAGCATGTCCGCGTACCTGCGGAACGCCTCCTTGTCATCACCGAAATATTCATCCGTGCCTACGTGTACGTCCGGGCCGACGAAGGTCGGATTGCTGCCATCCAAATATTCGTCAAAGAGCTCCCTGATGAAGTCGATCGTCTCTGGACGATTGATATCCAGCTGATTGTTGCTGCCCAGCCGGGAATCGTAGGCAATGAACGCGCCGGAATGGCCCGGCGTATCGATCTCCGGTACGACGTTTACGCCGTATTCCATCCCAAGCAGCTGCAGCTCTCTGAATTGCTGCTTCGTGTAGAAGCCGTCCTTGCTCGTAATGCCAGGGAATTTCTCGCTCTCCAGACGGAAGTAGCCGACATCGCCGACATCATCGTTTAAGTGAATCTGAAACCGGTTCATCTTATAGTAGGACATCAGCTTGACATAGTCCTGCAGGAACTCGATCGTATAGAACTTGCGAGCTACATCGAGCATGAAGCCTCGGTCCGGGTATTTCGGATAGTCGCGCGATTGTCCCTTGGGCATCGATTTATGATCGGCAGCGTGGCCAAGCAGCTGCAAGATCGTTCTCGTGCCGAACATGACTCCTGTCTGATCGGAAGCAGCGACAGTAGCATACTCGCCGATATTCAGCTCATACCCCTCAGTCCCGAGTCCCGCTTGCGCGTCATCCAGCGCCAAGTAGATATCTCCTGCCCCGGGAGAGCCAACTGTTACTGTTAGCGGCAGCTTTGTTAAATCTAACAAATCCTGCTGCAAAATATCAGCCGTCCCCCGCAGAACCGCCTCATCCTCCGCGCGAATGATGATTTGGGATTTGTCCGTCAAGCGGAACTCGCCGGTGGCGCCCAGCCACTCTCGCAAAGATGGAATGACGCGCGGCTCCGGATTCCGGTCGCTCGTCTGCTTATAGAGACCTGGCACAGTGACAAGCGCATTATCCGTTAGGAGATATGCCGGATCGCTGTCACTCTGGATTTGAAGCAGCAGCTGAACCTGAGTATCGACAAGCGGCGCATGAATATTGCCCTGCGCGTCGATCACCGGTAAGCTATCCGTGTTCACTAGCGACAATGTAAAACCGGCCGGTACCGGAGGCAGGTTCAGTTGGGCCTCGCCTTCAGAGACAACAACGCTCTTTTTGACCTCTTCCATCATGGGTGATAGCTGCGGTCTGCCTTTGTATACCTCGAATTCCCAGAAGGAGTATCCGTAATAGATACCCTCAATAGGACGTCGCGTTACTCCTTGAAACTTGACGTATTGCGCCAGTGTCGGCTCGAAATCGATCGTATCAAGGGCTGGTCCGCGGGCGACGAGCACGCGGTTGTCCGCGAATACGTTCCTCCAGGTTACCGCATCGTCAGACACGAGAACTTGATATTGTTCCGCCGGAGTCTGCCAGTTGATGATTACTCTTCCGATTTCTACAGGCTCGCCCAGATCAACGTAGAACCACTGGTCGTCCGTTCTTTCCGATGACCAGCGGCTTGCATTCTGGACGCCTCCGTCCACTGCTTTCTCAGGCCCGAAAAAATCCACTTCGTTCGACGACGAATAAGTCATCTTCCCTATAGCCAAATTTCCTGTTGCCGCATTGGACCTCTCCGAAGTGGCGGAAACCAATATGAAAGCGGTAACAAAAAGGGCTAAAAAAATAATTCCATGCCGTATACGCAATGTACTACCTCCCCCGTTGTACTTCCACGAATTAATCAAAATGATCGTATACCTCCATGCTTATTAGCTGCAGCAACTTCATTATAAGTAGGGGAGTATTCCAGCATCGATATACTTATGTTTACATTCGATATACAAATGTGGACATTTGTCTTCTTCACTCCGCTTTCGCATCTTGAAATCGGAAGGCCATCCTTAAAATGTAACTGGGCAAAGCCGCAATCTATTGCTGGAGCCGATGGTTTCTTAAAAATGAAAATCCCAATGAACGAATCGTTCATCGGGACTGGTTGTGAATTTATTTAGTGACAATAAGAGCTCCGGCCCTGCTGCTGCTTTTTTTAAACAGCAAGATGGCAAGAAGTAAAGCTATGCTTACAGCAGCAAAACCCAGCCAATTCAAATACAGGACAGACGAACGAGTGATGACAAGCCCGCCTAATCCAGATCCCAGTGCAAATCCAAATTGGATGAATGAGGTATTTACGCTAAGGGCAATGTCCGGATTCCGAGGCGCCAGAGTAACCAGATAGAGTTGCTGGGCAGGGGAAATGCTCCACGTTGCTAACATAAAAATCATGATAACCAAGATTAATACAAAGAGATTCACACCCGCTAGAGCGAATAAAAGAAGAGTCGCCCCTTGCAACAGGAGCCCGAGACAAATGGTGAATTTCGATCCCTTTGCATCTGCCAATTGTCCGCCGACTCTTGATCCGACAAAGCTGCAAATTCCCGCCAGGAATAGAACACCGCTAATTTCGGTTATCGAAAGAGAGGAGGTCGCTTGCAAGTAAGGCGTAATATAAGTGAACAGTGTAGAATAGCCGCCGACATAAAATAAAGTAATGGCCAAGGCGATCAGAATGGTTGAATTCCTTAACATAGAGAGTTGCATTCTAAGGGTAACCTTTTCTTCTTCTTTGATTGCCGGAACCTTTTTATAGATGATAAGTAAAGGAAGAACGCTTAATATACCAATTAAAATAAATAGGACTCTCCATCCAAACAGCTCACTAAAAAACGTGCCAATGGGAACACCAAGCACTAGCGAGCTGCTAAGCCCCATCAATATCATACCGATGGCATTGCCCCTTTTTTCTTTTTCAACAAGTCGTGTCGCTACTGCCATGGCTACTACGGTAGTCATTCCTCCGCTAGCCCCTTGAATAATCCGTACCCATAGTACGGTTTCATAAGCAAGATCTGCAAGCATAAGTCCGTTGCTCGCAATAAACACACTAAGGGTGGTCATCAGCAGCTTCTTGCGATCTGCATTAATCGTTAATGCGATTAATATTGGAGCGATAATAGCCGCTGAGAGAGCGAATACCGTCACCATTAACCCCGCTTCGGAAGTCGAAACTCCTAGGTCCAAAGCGATCATTTCAATGACTCCCGTAATAATGTATTCAATGGTTCCGATCAGAAAAACAGCCAGCGCCAGAACATAGATGATCCATTTATTTTTCAATTCCCCCGACTCCTTCTCCGGTTATCTATTTATAATTGGAATTTGTATTTCCATGAATTGCGCATCTTGCTCTGGAGATAATGGCAAATAGATTTCCCTGCTATATTCGTTTTCCTTGATCTGATAGTTGTTTTTTTCTATCCATGTAGCTAAATAAACACAGGCCGTACCAGCAAAGTGAGAGTTTGAATGAAAAGCCAATGTAGCCATCATCGGCTCTGGAGGAAGCGTCCGCAGTTGATAAAAGTCAGGTAATAATAGCGGCTCACAGGTTAAAAAATATCCGACTTCAAACTCAAACTCATCTTCTTTTCCGTCTATTTCTTTCCACAAAACAACCTGCGGACCTTCAGTCAATTGGCGAAGCTCCTTTGTTAGTAACTGGTTAAACTTATAGAACAAATTTGGAATGTCCTCTTCTCTCCCGCATGCCTTCTGAAAAAGAAAGGGCTTGGCGCCTTCTGATTTGAATCTGACTTCCTGCCCTGTTTCGACTTGCCCTTCTTTCTCTATAAGCTGCATACGCTCCTCAATCCTGGCGAGCTTGGCTTGTTCCGTATCGATGGTTTGCTGGATTTCGCTTCTTTTCAGCTTAAACATCCCTTGAATATTCTCCAAAGTGATTTCTTCCTGGAGCAGCTGTGTAATTTGCGGCAATGTGAAGCCCAATTCCTTATACATTAAGATTCGGTTGAGCTCCAGAAGCTGATCTGCCGAATAGTAACGGTAGCCAGTATCGTAATCCACCTTTCTCGGTTTTAATATGCCAATTTGGTCATAATAGCGCAGTGTTTTTAAAGAAATCCTGCTTAGCCTGGAAAACTCACTGATTTTAAACAAAATATCAACTCCAATCTATAACATAAGGCCAGTATATAGTTTCCCCTGCAGGGGAAAGTCAAGGATGTGCGATTTATTCAAAAAAGTTCTCTCATGCCGATTGTAGCACTAGCTATGGCCAAGCTGTCTTTTAGCGGCCAAAAAGGATAATCAGAGCTGAAGACACAAACAGGAACTGGTGGACACTCATATTAATAATGATTATCATTATTAATAATATGAAGAAGAAAAAATCATCAGGAGCCCTATTATGCAAATAAACTCGTATTGTTATCATTTGACGGGAATAGACCGACTGGCGAATGAACACGAACTGCCTATTCCATTCTGCTCCGAGCGGTATTCGCTGATTCTGATATTAAGCGGCAAGGGACAAATCACGATTGGTCACGATACCGCAGCCTTCGGTCCGCGGAAGCTTTACTGGTGCAGCCCCGGTGAAGAAATCACAATCCAGCCGGCATCGCGGCAATCCGTATGTCTGTATAGCTTTTTATTTGATATTATCCGATTGCCCATGGGCAAGGCAGGAATAGCCGAACAAGGCGACAACCCTGTTTTCTCGTGGGAAAAACGCGAATTGACGCTCTCCGATCCCGGCAAATCATTCCGGATCGCTCACGGTATGCATAGCCTCATCTGCAATGGAGCTTCAGAGGCAAAGGGAAGTTCTTTCAAGGTGCAGTCCTTGTTTTACGAATTGTTGGACATGATCGCTAGCTGTCATTCAGACGAAGGCATCCCGAATGCGAGGATGGAAGATGTTGTTGCCTATGTGCGCGCGCATTATGCCGACGATCTGCCGCGGAACAAGCTTGCTTCCATGGCCGGAGTCCATCCCGATCATTTCTCCAGATTGTTCCGAAAAACAACGGGCAGAAGTTATGTCGAATTTGTCGCAGATATTCGTATTTCCAGGGCGAAAGAACGGCTGCTGGCTACGAAAGAAAGCTTGATGGAGATCGCGCGGAAAGTCGGATATAAGGATGAATTTTATTTCAGCCGCAAATTCAAGCAGAAAGTCGGAACCGCGCCTACGATATATCTGAGGAAACCAAAAAGCATTTTCTCGCTCGCGTGCAACTACACGGCCGGGCTGCTTGTCGTCGGATATATCCCTCCGATTGGAAGCTTGACTCCCTGGATCAGTCAGCGCTATGGCACTGTGCTTCGTCCCGGGACGTTCAAGCCGATTTACTGGGATACATGTGACATTCGCCGTTTGAAAGAAGAACCGCGCCCAGACGTCATCTTGTGCCACGATAAGCAGTATGATGCGGAGCAGTTGGAGTTGCTTCGCGAGATCTCCCCTACGCTGCCTATTCCGATCGGGAGCATGGACTGGCGGGAAACGTTGCTTGATCTAGCCGATCTGCTCGATAAAAAGCAGACTGCGACGAAGAAGCTCGAGGCCTACGATCAACAAGTGGAACAGGCGAAGGAGAAAATCCGGCAGAAGGTCGAGAACAAGACGGCGGCGATTGTCGTGCTATCGGAGAAAGAATTTATACGATGGGACATGTACAGGGCGGCAGGCTGTTGTTCGACGAGGTTGGCGTTCAGCCTCATCGTCTGACGCCTTCGCAAGAAGAGTGGAATACCTTGTCGCTAGAGAAGCTGCACGAGCTGAATGCCGACTACATTTTCATCATAAAGACGGAACGCTATCAGACCTCGGAGCTCGAAAGAAGCTCGCTGTGGACGAGCCTCCCTGCTGTCCGGGAAGGTCGAACGTACGAGGTCGAATCCGGTATCTGGCAATATTCCGGCTTAATCTGCAACGAGCTGGGATTGGCCGACATCGTGCAAGCCATCTCGGCAGAATGACCGGTTGACGGTATACAGGGAAGAACCTGACAGCTATCTGTCAGGTTCTTCTGAAATCAATGGGATAATCGGCACTTATTGCAGGGAGACCGTATCGCCATCCTTCAAGCCTTCAATCACCTCGGTTTTATCCGTCGTCTCCAGGCCTGTCTTGATATCTCTGCGCTCGTATTGGCCCGATCCGTTATCCAGCATGACATAGGCAGAGGACTGATCGCGCATGATGGCTATCGACGGCAGCGCCAATACATTTTCCTTGCGGCTGGTCTCAATATCGCCAGTGAGCGAAAGCCCGGCAATCAGATACTCGCTTGGCTCAAGGGAAATGATAACCTCAAACTGCGCTGCTTTATTCAGGCTGTCCTGATCGGTTCCCGTCTTGGCAAATTTGGAGACATGCTTCACGGTCCCGGTCAGCGGCACATCCTTCATCGCGCTCATTGTCACTTTCACATTCATGTCCGGCTTGATCCGGAATACATCCTGCTCTCCGACGAGGGCGGTAAATTGCAGCTTGTTCAGATCGACAATCTTGCCAATATATTGATTGTCGCTAAGCGCTTGCGGCTTGTTCGCTGCCGAATCGAACAAGAAGATGCCCGCAGCCGAAGCGCGGAATTCGGAATCCTTCAGCTTCAGCTTTTTCTGCTGTAGCTCCTGACGCTGTATCGAGCTGCGCACGCCCTCCAATTCCTTCGTCAGCCGCACAATCTCCCGATTGGCGAGTAATTTCTTGCGGTCCTCGATCGTCACTTCAACTCCAGCCGCCTCGGTATCGAGCTCCGCTATATAAGACTGCAGCTGAGCTTCCAGCTCGGATTTGCGAAGCTCCGCCTCTTCACGTGTAATCTGGTTCTGAAGCTCGGTTTGGTCCAGTCTGAACAGCACATCACCTTTGTCCAACTGCTGGCCGTCCTCGATCTTCCATTCCGTTACCTTGGAGCTGAACGGAGCATAGACCGGCGTCTCCTGCTCATACAGCGATTTCCCCTTGACCCGTATGGTGTGGGCAAGCGTCTCTTTCGTTACCTGAAATGTGATGGCCTCGGACTCCATTCCCGGATCGACGATCTGGGCAGGCTTCGACATGAAATACAACATGAAGCTGATTCCGGCAAGAATGATGGCGATAATGATCCATTTTATTTTTTTCTTCACTTTCCCTGCTCTCCTTCTCTCATCCCGCTTAGAATTGGCAGCTGCGAGGCCGGTAAGCCTATGAGCGCAGCCCGTATCCCCTCTGTATCCACCGTCCCGGCAGGGCATCTTATGCCGTGCCGAACGGATATCGAGCCTCTAATCTCGCTTAATGGCGGTTAAAGCATCGGTCCGCGATGCGCTGATCGCCGGATAGATGCCCGATATAATGCCTGTCATGATCGCAAAGGCCAGTCCGACCGGAATGGCGGTATAGGGAATAAAAATCGAGATGTCCGTCTCCCCGTTGTTCAATGACAGAATGAGCGCGTTGATTCCCCATACAATCCAGTAGGAAAACATAATGCCTAGCAGCCCTCCCAGCAAACCTAGCAGGGCTGCTTCCACAATGAACATATTGCGGATCTGGGACAGATTGGCTCCCAGCACCTTCATAATGCCGATCTGCCGGCGGCGCTGGTAAGTTGACATCGTCATCGCGACAATAATAGAGATCGAGGCGATGATCAAAATAAAGACGCCCGCACCGATCGCAATCGCCTTGAACACGGCGAATTGCTCCTCCAGCTGCTCCTTCTGCAGCAGATTCGACTGCGTCGACACGGTAAGCCGCTGAAGCTGCTCCTCGACCTTCTTTACGTTTTGCTCTGCGTCCACCTTCACCTTAACCGAGTTATATGTAGTTGTGCTGTTCTGGACCGAGGCAGGTATCAGCTCCTTGCGCAGCTGCTCGGCCGTTTCAATCGAGATGTAAATTTTGCGGTCCTGGGCGATGGACATATCATTTTGGCTCTTGGGCTTCTTCAGCACGCCTACTACCTGTAAGGGAGCGCTCGTAAGCAGCTTTCCATTTTCATCATACTTCAACAGCTGAATCTGAGTCTGGTACACGGCCGTCGGTATGACCATCATATTGCGGTATTGCTCCTGTGCGCTTCGATCATTGGCTGATCGTTCCATCGCTTCATACAGCTTGCCTCTGGTCTCCTCGTCCATCAAGCCCATCGTGGCCCCATAACTGAGCACTACTGAATTTGTATCGACGCCGTCGGCCTTGCCCTGCGTGAAGGTCTCGCCGAAGTTCTCCAGCCGGGTCAGATCAGTAGCGACCACCTCGGCGTAGCCCTTCTTGCCGTCCGCTGTCGTCATTTCCAAATAATCAAATGTCTGATAGGGCGCAACAGCCGTCACATGCTTCATATTGCGCATAACCTCGAGCTTCTGATCCGTCAGCAGCCCGCGGTTTTTCGCCTCATCGCTGACCTGATCGGGGTCGCTCTGGCCCGGCAAGGCGCCGGAATTGGGCATGACCGTGATCTCATCCATTTTCAGGAAGCTGTTCAGCTCGGATTCGACAATCTGCTGCGTCGATTCGCCGATGCTCATCGCCAATATAATGGCGGCACAGCCGATGGACAAGCCAGCTGCGCACAGCATGGTCACGACCTTGCGCCGCCGCACCTGATCCCAAGACAGCCTTGTCAGATCGCTGATTCTCAAGCTTGTACCTCCTCTGCTTCCGCTTGCGGCTCGCCAGCCGGCATTGACGTCTCGAGCTGTCCGTCCCGCAGCGTTATGATCTTCTGCGTTTGCTGCGCCACCTCGCGCTCATGCGTGACAATAATGAAGGTGGTGTTCATCGTCTGGTTAAGCCGCTTGAGGATCGTCAAAATTTCTTCCTCGGTTTTCGTATCCAGGTTCCCGGTCGGCTCGTCGGCGAAGATAACCGAAGGCTCTGTAATCAGCGACCGGGCGATGCTGACCCGCTGCTGCTGTCCGCCCGACAGCTGAGACGGGAACATTTCGGCCTTGTCCGGGATACCGACCTGCTCGAGCAACTGCAGCGCCTTTTGCTTGCGGACGGAGGGGCGGGTAGAATGAAAAACAAGCGGCATCTCGATATTTTCACGCACCGTCAAGTTCGGCAGCAGCTCATAAGCTTGAAATATAAAGCCGATATGCCCGCGGCGGAACTCGGCCAGCTTGTTTTCATTCATCTTGACAATGTTATGATCGGCGATATAAATTTCGCCTTCGGTCGGCTTCATCAGCCCCGCCATCAGATTGAGCAGGGTCGACTTTCCTGAGCCCGAGCTGCCCAGCAGCGCAATCATCTCGCCCTTGCGGACGTGAAAACTGATGTTCTGCAGAACAAGCGTGGTCTCGCTGCCATTCTTGAAAGCATGGGACAAGCCCTCTACACGAAGCAAGTTCTCCACTCCTTTATATGAATCTCTCTAGCGTAATCGGCTAACGCCGCCTTTGAACGGCAACTACGTTTCGCGTAGAAATATAAGCCTTGTATAAGGGTGAAGCTTATACAAGGCTTATATTTCAATTAATAGACGATGCATCCGGTGTCAGCCCCTGCGTTTATACGAAAAAATTTCCGCAATATGCCAGTCCAGTTGCTCCGTCGTCTATTTTACCAGAAAAGCATTCCACGAACCGACAAAAAGCCCCCCTATAGTTTCATCGGTTAACAGGGAGGCTTTATTTCCTTTTGTTATTCATTTTGAACTTGTCGATTTATGCCGTTTGCTGTGACTTTCCGTAGTATACTTTTATCACAACAAACTAAAGGAGTAATAAATGCTTGATTCTAATCCTAATTGGCTGGCGCATTGCACAGAAATAAAAGATTTAGCCAAATCATTATTTCAAAAGTTAACGATTCATCTTGATCGTGCGGCTCTCTTATTGATTACGGATGGCCAGACCACTCTATCCATTAATGGGCACAATGAGCATATTGTATTTGGGCATTTAATTGCCCTTGAAAGCGGTGCGGTTATCCAGCTTACACATACAAACCGTCTTGATTGTTCAGGCTATTTAATTAGCTTTGAGCTGTATGATACAGAAATGAAATCAACCTGTGATTGGTCTATCGGTACAACGAATGGTTACTACATTCAACGAGTGCCTGAAACGTTCATCGCAAATATTCGCCTATCGCTCGCTACAAACACAGACCATCCCCACATCACCATTAAACAGTTTATTTTATACAGCTTGTTGAAAGAATTACAGCAAGAGCGACCAACAGATGAATACACACTTGAACAAAGAATTGAACAAACTGTTATTTATATGCAACAGAAATATAATCAAATGATGACAAGAGATGAACTGGCAGCAATCGCTGGATATAGCCCATGGTACTATTCGAGAAAGTTCATTGAGTTATATGATAAAACGCCGATAGCTTATTTAATTCATTATCGTATTTTCCGCGCACAAGAAATGCTATTAACAACAGATGATTTATCACAAAATATCGCCAAAAAAGTTGGTTTTGATGATGTGCAATACTTTAGTCGGCAGTTCAAACACATTGTTGGCCGCCCGCCTAAGCAATTCAAAAAGGCCGTTGGTGGATATCGTATTTGCTTTCTCTCACCTGCACACGCAGAAATAGCGATTGCATTAGGTGTTGTACCTCATTGTGTTACGGTGACTAGTTCCCTGACTCCCAAGTATCAGAAGATTCTTTTTCATGAAGTTGGCACAATCCTTTTAGAAATGCCTCAATATGTGATTCAACAAGACATCATTGTACAACAACAGCCCGATTTAATTATCGGCGTCGACTTAACGGAAGAGACAAAACAACACTTCCAAACGATCGCACCTGTTATCACTGGGCTGACTTATGATTTAAATTCACTCATTCGTTATTTTGGTCAATTGTTTAATAAAGAGAATGAAGCTGCACTGATCATTCACGAACTTAAGACTCTTGCACATGTTCTAAAAAATAAAATACAGCATCATATTGCACAGGATGCTACTGTACTTTACTTACGTGTGGAGGAGCTCGGTTACCGTTATATTGGGGAATCTTCTAGCGACTCGGCTATCCTGTTATATCAGGAACTCGGCTTGCAAATGCCTGAAATATTGCGCGGAAATGAAAATAGTTTCAACATATGTTCCCTGCAACAATTAGCGGAAGCCAATCCTGCTTATTTGTTTATTGAAAAACGCATAATGGATTATTATTCTGCCGACCTTAGCTTAGCTGTTTTACAAAAAAGTGAGCAGTGGGCAAATTTAGATGCTGTGAAAAATAAGCGTGTTTTTTATGTGGATACGGGTTTATGGATTAACAATTGCAGTGTGTTTGGCAAAAGGAAAATGATGCAACAGATTGAACAGTCGATTTTAGATCGTGTTGTCCCCAAAGCACAATAATCCAATTTTTAAGGCACTTTACGCTATAGCAGGCACCCGTATTACCTGTTATTATCTGATAGTGATAATCATTATCAAATAATAAGGAGCTGTCATTCATGCAAAAAACAATGCAATATATACTGATTATGTTCGTGGCTTTAACATTAGTTGCTTGCTCAAGCACTAACAAAGAAAGCGGAAACGAGGCAAAGGAAAAAGAAGAAAAAAGCGAACTTGCAACTCGTGTTGTAAAAGATGTCTATGGTGAGGTCACGATCCCTGCCGAACCTAAAAATATGCTAGTCCTTCGTTCTAACTATGCTGAAAACTTAATTAAAATCGGCGTAATTCCTCAAATGGTGACAATCATTGAAGAAATTGAACCTGAGTATCGCTTCAAATTATTTAATGACAACCATGTTAAGATCATTCCTACAAAGCAATATGAGGAGAATTTTGAAGTTATTCTTGAAGCAGCGCCAGATCTCATTATTGCTGAAGGCCCAGCTATCGATGCAGTAGCCTACGAGGGTTTAAGTAAAATTGCCCCTACTGTTGCTGTTGATGCCGGCGTTGCCATACAGGATTTCGTTCCAGTGCTTGGTAAACTGTTCGATAAAGAGAAAGAAGCTGAACTTGCTCTCGAGAAGTTTAGAGAAAAAATAGAAGACACCAAAGAGAAACTGCACAATGCTATAGGTGACGAAAAAATTCTCGTCTTACGTGTAGAACAAAAGCAATATCGTGTGCTAGGCACCGAAAAGGGCAGCCCTGGCAGTGACATGCTATACACACAACTTGGATTAAATATTCCAACTAAATTGAAAGATCATAATGATTGGTTTACGCCCATTTCTTTAGAAGTTTTACCTGAGCTTGACGCCGACCATATTTTTGTCGAACAACGTCAAATGCAAAATTATAGCAGTGAACAATCCATGAAAGATTTAGAGAATAGTCCGATGTGGCAAGCCATGGATGCTGTGAAAGCAGGCAATGTTTACCCATTAAAAACAGCAGATTACGTTGTAGGTGAAGGTTTAGTTGGCTCTCCGCTATTCCTTGATTATTTAGTTGAAAAGTTGGTGCCCTAAATGGAACAAGAAATTTTTGATGTCACTATTATCGGTGGCGGCCCAGCTGGCATGTATGCTGCCTTTTACAGCGGTATGCGTGAAATGAAAACAAAAATAATCGAAGTCAAACATGAATTAGGCGGGTTTATGCGCACCTATCCTGAGAAATTAGTATGGGATGTCGGCGGCATTGAGCCTGTTCGCTGTGAAGATATTATTCACTCCTCAATCAAGCAAGCAATGACATTCAATCCAACCATCGTATTTGGTCAAGAAGTTGTTGGCATGGAAAAACGCGATGACGGCATTTTCGTCTTAACCGCTAGAACAGGCGAAAAACATTATACGAAAACGATTATTATAGCTACAGGACGCGGCATTACACGCATTCAGAAACTAACGGTTGAAGGCGCTGACCGTTATGAACTCAACAACCTTCACTATACGGTAACGAACATTAATAGGTTTAAAGATAAACGTGTACTTATTTCTGGCGGGGGCGACTCAGCTGTAGATTGGGCTATTGAGATGGCTCCTATCGCCAAAGAAGTGTACGTCGTTCATAGACGGGATGACTTTAGTGCCTTTGAATCGTCTGTCACGCGCATGAAGTCTATCGCAACCACTTTTGTTCCTTATACGATTTCGCGTTTACATGGCAATGGCAATAAAATCGAACATGTCACCTTACAGCATGTTGATTCAAAGGATACGACCAAAATGGAAGTAGACGAAGTGCTGGTCAATCACGGGTTTGACCGACACTTTGGCGGCGCCATTATGGATTGGGGCTTAGCCTCTGAGGAATGGGGCATTTCCGTTACACCCAAAATGGGCACAAACATGCCAGGCATCTTTGGCGCAGGAGATTGTGTAACGAATGAGGGGAAAATAAGACTGATTGCAGGCGCCTATAACGATGCTGTCCTCGCTGTAAATAGCGCCAAATTATACCTTGATCCTACTGCATCAAAAATGGCGGGCGTTTCTTCGCACAATGACCGCTTCGCTGAAAAAAATGACGCGTTACAGCAAAAGAATAAAGGTCTAACTGCACATAGGTGATAGGCTAATGTCTTCCCTGTAACTGGGGAAAAGAATGAAAGAAAAACCGAGGGAAATCAGGGGAATCTGATTTTCCTCGACGGCATTTATTCAAAGTTTAGAGGCAGTTTCCACGGCCCTTTGATCAAGTAATGCGGCTCCACCATTGAGAATCGAAGCGTCGATTGACCAGGCTTCGTTTCCAGCTTGAGCGTCTTCATCACAGCGAAGGTCTTATCGACGTTCTCCCAACTGAACGAATCATTGAATTTCGAGCCTGGATATCGAATCAAAAAGTATTGCAGCATTCTCGGCTTCGAGAGATCGAACTGTACGTCGACGTCTAGATCGACGGTCGTGTCGCTAGTACGCTTAATGCCGGTGAAGCGGACAGGGAAGCCACCGACCTCAGCCGGAACGTCGATGATTCGTTCAATGCCAATATCCGGGAGCGGTAGCGAAACTTCTTTGGAGATAGCTTCCCGATCGGACACCTCGATGAAAGGTATGACAACCGTATAGGGCTGTACCCCGCCTTCTGGCGTTTCTCTAAATTGAAAATCAGACGGATTTGTAAGCGTGTCGGACTCGACTATATCTGTTCTTATGCCATTCGTGTCCTCGACGTACAAGCCAGTATCCTTCACAAGCGGGGATACCCCGTAGGAGTGCACGGTAAGGCTTTGTTGTGGAAGCGAAGAGATAAGTTGAACGCGGACGATCCCCTCATCGAGTTTAGTCGGGAATGCTGTAATCTTTACCTCCTGTTGCACGGCGCTCGAACCGAGATGTTCAAGATCGTCGGCCGTTTTCGGCGGTACTAGCATTATTGGACCAATCGTCGTACCGTTGATGTACAATGTGATCGTGTTGGCCACCGGTACATTTATCCCTTTTACAGGGATATAATGGCCGTACCAGTCTCCAGAAGAGGCTCGCATAGAAGACGTGAATGTGTATGTGCGGCCGTTAATTTCTGCTTTAAATTCCTTTACCTCTGGTGTCTGCAAGCCCTGCAGCGAAATCGTCGCGGTATTCGGCTGCAAGACGATGCCATCGACAGTCAGCTTTCCGACGCCAATCTCCTGCACGTAAGGCTTCTCCAACACATAGGTCCGTTGTGCAGGATCTCCTTCCTGAACGATGCCAAAGCCGGGGAGGAATTGAAGCAACCTTTTCAGTTCGGCCTGCACGGAAGGTGTGGAGCCTACCTGTACCGCAACAAGCAGAGCAATGACTACGGCTGCCGCTACGGCAATGCGTCGGCGTCGAGGCGAGCGGACAGTAGGCGCAAGAGACGTATAGGCCTCTTCTACATGCAGCTTAGAGATCGTGCGAGCCTTAATGCGCTTAATAGAGGCGGCATCCCCTTCGGTTAGAGGTCGGAATTTGCCCTCCAACGATTCTATCCGTTCCAAATCTGCTCTTTCCGCGTCGAGCTGGTCGATCAACTCAAAAATGATCTTTTCCTCATCCTTCATGATTATCCCCTTTCTCAGCATCCGTCAGCCCTAACTGCTTCTTGAGCGCTGTACGGCACCGATAGAGTCGGCTTTCAATCGCTTTCTTAGTAAGGCCGAACATCGCCGCCAGTTCATCTAAGCTTTCATAATAGAAATACCTTCGCCAAAACAAACTGCGGTCCGGCTCGCTCATCCTTCGAACAAAATCAATTACCTCTTGAGTCGATTCGCGAGAAAGTGCATGTTGCTCGGTGGAAAGTTGACTTTGTATCGCTTCTACGTCCCGAAGCATCATTCGTTCGCTACCAGGACGCAGCAGTTTACGTCGCAGGTCGAGTGCCTTGTACTTGGCTAGCACGAGCAGCCATGTCCGAAATGAGGCGCGATCTTCATCGTAGCTTTCGATGTTGTGCCATGCCGCCAAAAAAACATCGCTCACGCATTCTTCCACGTCCTCCTCGCGACCAGCCCCGGATAACACGCGTGTCACGAGCGCCTGTATGCTCGGACCAAAAGCATCGATTGCTTCCTCTAAGGCATGCTTGTCGCGGCTTTTAAATCTTTTAGCCCACATATGGGTCTCTTTTTTAAACATGATAGGAACCTCCGACGTTGTTCTACTGATTACTACGGTGTGATTGATGTCGATCACTCACGGGGCGCAGATATTTTTTTGAAATTGCTGAAATAGCCATCGACATATAGAACTTGCTTAGCTCTAATTCCTTTCCCCTATCCCAAAAAGAAAAGCCGAGCAAAAGTCAGGAAAACATCCTGCAATCGCTCGACTTTAATACGACTATTCATTGCTCAATACGGGTTTAATGTGCACGAAACGACTTTTTATTGCGTTTCATATCAAACTGTCAGGTGATAAAAAGTGTGGTATCGTTAATGTAGCATTTGATTTTGCCTTCCGTTGCTTTCGTTAAAAAGATTCAACCATTATATTCAAGATGGTTATGTCTTGCACATCCGAATAAATAACAACTTGAACTCAAAGATGTAGAAAATTTCAAAGGTGGAACAAAACCTTTAGAAATCATACCTATAATACTTTCATACTCCTGTTTATCATCTTCTAATTGCTTAATGTATGCGGCCTTCTCGCCCTCTGTCCAATCCTCATTGCATTGAACGGCATATTCTTCCTGTATATCGTTTATTTTTAATTGAATACATTCGTTCGCTATTTCAACCGCACGATTCAATGCATTTGTTTTTATTAATGAATATATATACCTGCAAACCCAATCAGGAGTCTTATAGTATGTGTCCCATGATTTTTCAAACCAACGGACTGACTCAGAAAAACATTGCAGCTCAAAGTACAGTTCAGCAACTTCAACTTCTCCGACGAATTCATCATCACTTTCCAAAAATGCATCCAACTTACTTTTTGCTTCGGTCATATTACCGATTTCAATCAAACATTTTATGTGACAATACATTGTGTAATCAGAAGGCCTTGCACTTTTTAGGAATAAATCTGATGCTTCTTCCAATTCCCCAAGATGGTATTTAGCTATGGCTAAATTAGTAATTGCTTCTTTGGAAGGCTCGATCGCGATAGAGTTCAATAATACTTTCGAGGCACCTTTCCATCTTTCCAATACAACATATATTTCACCTAAAAGGTTGTAGGGGAAATACGAAGCTGGATTAAGACTAATTGCTTCTTTAGCTAATTCTATCGCAGTTTCTGTGTCACTTTCTTCGTGATAATAAATCCAAGCAAGATTCGTTAAAGACTGAACATTTCTCGATTCGTTCACAGCTTCTTTGAAAAGAGCCAAAGCTTGATCATATTCATTACGTTCGAGAAGTTCAATAGCTTTCTGGTTTATATTCAATTGGTTCCTCCTGTTTCTCCAAATTCAGATTCTTATTCAACTAACGTTCCCCGTTAACTTAGCGATAGTTGGTGACGGACCAATAATGATCTGCTTCACCTAGATTCTTTAACACCTTGTTTGCTACCTCATCATAAATATTGCCATATAATATTCGCTTATCGTATCTAAACCACTCATTCTTATCCCCAATCCTTAGTCTATTATCGGGATGTATATCATGTGCGGTCACTTTGTTCGGAGGAACTTGTTCCCCCAATGATGTGTATGACCCGCTGGTGAACAAACGGCTATTTCGATAATAAAACCTCCACCATACTTATCGAATTGAAATGTTAAAAGGTCAATTTTCTTTTCGTTTACTCTTCGAAAATGTGGAAATGTTCCTTTGAAGCCACGCTCGCGTAAGCTGGGAATAACAATACTTTTCAGGGCGCTTAGCATTCTATCTCTTTCCTCGAACAACGAAACCATCTCCAACAAAAACTGGGTTAGTATACTGGGATCTCCGATTATACCAGTAGTCTTCTGAACTTCTTATAAAACTATCGTTCCCCGTAAGGTTAATTCTGTTCAAAGAAAATAAAGTATTAGATTGCCACACACTTTATTTTCTTCTAACATCTTGATGTTTATGAAGATAAAACCTAGCAATGATACGTTACTTTACAACCCGGTACCGTAGGTGGGTCTCACTCGCAAAGGCCGATGTTTCTATCCGCTCCAACTTAATACGCTCTCCGAGCCCGCCAAATAATGAAATACCGTCACCCAGCAGCAGGGGTACTACATCTAATACGATTTCATCCACTAGTCCAAGTTTGAGGCATTGCCGGGAGATGCTGCCACCCAAAAGTGCGACACTTTTATCGCCAGCGCTTGCTTTGGCAGCCTCAACGGCTTGCCTAATATCGTTAACGACGAAACTATAGGTAATACCATCTTTTTCAACCAGTTCATGGGCTTCGTGGGTCATGAGGTATATTGGAATTTTCAACATACCACCGTACGGTATCTCCCCTTCTTCAATCGTGTTCGTTTTGTTGGCGCCACCAACTACGGCGCCTATTTCCTCCATGACTTTATTGACAACTGCATAATCTTGGTCCGTAGCTTCAAAACCGAACATCCAATCGATACCACCGTCTTTGTCGGCCATGTATCCATCTAGTGTTGTTGTTGCGTGAATAATAACTTTTGCCATTATTATATCTCCTTTATCTCTTAGTATCTGGACAGTCATCTTATATAGCACTTTAATTTTTTTTCTGACACTGAACCAACGGAGCCAGTCTAATAATTTATTTTCCTAGTCTAACACTTTATTTTTCAGTCTAATACTATATTTTCATCTAACAAATTCGCAATCGGTTGTATTTAGATTCCGAAGTGAATAAGTATCTGGTTATTGTCTTTGCTTTTACAACTAAGTTAATCAATCTTCCCAACTCATTTCTCAGTGTTTCATGCTTCATCCAAATTCTCTGTTGCTCCCAGTAACTTTCTCCATCCTTCTCTTCTTTCCAAACTGTTTTCCCTCTAAACCTTATTGTGTCAGACGCTTCATCAAATAATTCATATCTATCATTCAAATCAAAATCGCTATAAATAAGAAAAAAATTGTGGGTTAGATTCACTAAAATCACCTGAGGTTAGCCCATGTGAATTTATTGACATTACAGCAACTATTTTAATACATATTGGAACTCCTCTTCCTGTTAGCTTAAAGAATCAGCGGAGTCTACTTTAGGGTGATATATCGATTTGACGCCCTTTATAAGCCTCGAAGCATTCATTAAACTAATACTATGGTCCGACCTTAGTTTCTATGTTTATCGCATCAGAAAGGTATCTCACTGTAATCAGCACCAGATAGCTTGCCTGTTTTTGTGGTTAAAGTTAAGAGGGAAGATATCCTAAATAAAAAAACAAGGTTGCTCTGAGCCTCAGCTCTAGAACAACCTTGAACTTACTGGTTCCCTACATTTTTTACTGGTTCCAGTGCTTTTTAACTGGTTCCAGACTTTCTTTACTGGCTCCACACTTTTATTTCACCAAACAAAACGGCAGATGTTACTCTTTCCCCTACTCCACCGTCACGCTCTTCGCCAAATTCCTTGGCTTATCTACGTCATGGCCTAGCGCCAGGGAGGCGTAATAGGACAGCAATTGCAGAGGTACGACAGCAAGCGCTGGCGTAAGCAGAGGAAGCGTCCGCGGGATGACGAAGGTCTCGTCGACGGACTTCGCGATCTCGTGCTCGGAGCCGCTATTTGCCACGGCCAGCACATGCGCGCCGCGCGCCTTCACTTCCTTAATGTTGCTAAGCGTTTTCTCGTATAGCGCTTCTTGCGTGACAAGCGCGATGACCGGTACGCCTTCTTCGACAAGAGCAAGCGTGCCATGCTTCAGCTCGCCGGCTGCGTACGCCTCAGAGTGAATATACGAGATCTCCTTCAGCTTCAGCGAACCCTCCTGTGCGACTGCGTAGTCGACCCCGCGGCCGATGAAGAACAGGCTTCTGTGATGGGAGATTGACTCCGCTACCTGCTTCAGCACCGGTGTCTGCTCCAGGATCTGCTCCACTTGCTCTGGCAGCGCATGAAGCCCAGCGATTAGCTCTTCCACCGTTGCCCGCTCCTGCGAGCCCAATACTCCTGCCAGATGCAGGCCGAACAGGTAGAATGCGATCAATTGCGACGTATACGCTTTAGTCGAGGCGACCGCAATCTCTGGGCCAGCCCAGGTGATGATGACATCATCCGCCTCGCGGGCGACGGAGCTGCCGACAACGTTCGTAATCGCCAGCACTCTGGCGCCATTACTTCTGGCTTCACGCAGCGCAGCAAGCGTATCTGCTGTCTCACCCGATTGGCTGACGACAATGACAAGCGTATCTGGCGTAATGATTGGCGAGCGATAGCGGTATTCAGAAGCGACATCCGTCTCCACCGGAATGCGCACGAGCGACTCGATAACCGACTTGCCGACAAGTCCGGCATGATACGCTGTGCCGCAAGCGACAATATGCACCTTGCGAATCGAGCGAATGTAGTCTTCCGACATTGTTAGCTCTTTTAACTGGACAGACTTTCCATCATCCGAGATTCTGCCGCGCATCGTGTCGCGGTATGCTTTCGGTTGTTCGTGGATTTCCTTCAACATGAAATGATCGAATCCGGCTTTCTCCGCTGTAACAATATCCCAGTCGACATGAAATATTTCCTTGGAAATAGTTTCGCCGCCGGTCGTCATCAGTTCGACACCACTCCGTGTCAGTACGGCCATTTCGCCGTCGTTCAATATATACACATTCCGCGTATGCTCCAATATTGCGGGAATATCCGAGCCGATAAAGTTCTCGCCTTCGCCAACACCAATGACGAGCGGGCTTGCGAAGCGTACCGCAACAAGCCTCTCCGGCTCATATTCCGTCAATACGCCAAGTGCGAAAGCGCCGCGCATCCGTGCTACCGCGCGCTGTACCGCTTCGACAATATTGCCGTCGTATTCATCAGCGACAAGGTGCGAGATGACCTCCGTATCCGTCTCCGACACGAATACGTGGCCTTTCGCGATCAGCTCATCCTTCAGGTCCAGATAGTTTTCGACAATGCCGTTATGCACGACCGAAAACTTGGCGGAATTATCCGTATGCGGATGGGAATTGACGTCCGATGGCTTGCCATGTGTCGCCCAGCGCGTATGCCCGATGCCGACAGAGCCTTCCAGCGGCTCACCCTTCAGCTTATCTTCAAGTACAGCCAGACGCCCCTTCGACTTCTTGATCTCGAGCCCATTCGACGTGAAGACGGCAATCCCGGCAGAGTCGTACCCCCGATACTCCAGCTTCTTCAAACCTTCCAGCAAAATATCCTGAGAGCCGCGTTTACCAATATATCCTACGATACCACACATAATTTAATAGACCTCCGTTATCGGTATATTTCCCCCGTCCAACGATTGCCTGCCTATGTGCAGCCAAAGGCATCTATGAAGTTGTCACATATTCATTCTTATAAGTCCGTGCTCAAAGAGAGGCCACCATCACTAAAGCGCCTGTCTTCCCTGAACGTCCAATATAGTCTATCGAAAAAACGTGTAACTCTCCTGCCCGAGCCAGCCCCACAGGCGGCATCGCAGACATATGGGAGCAAAATTTGCAGCAGCCTGCCGCACGTTTGTACGATCGGTCGCCCGATCGCTTTGCGTTACGGCTTACGGTTGGCTTGCTATATACCGGAAGGTCCCCGCCGAATACTTCGAACACCCTCACCTCGTCAGCTTCCGTATGAATGGTACTCCGCAGCTCCATCTCAGGGCCGCATCCCCATCCATCACCAAAGCTCTGGCGCTTGTGAATCACGTACAACCACTATCCTCGCTTTCCTTCTTGAATCATACTACCTATCATATTCATTTTACGGAACTCGCGCAACCATTTTCTGAAAACATCGTTCCATCGACGCAGTATCCATTTTTAATAACAGGTATTGTCAATTCCGTCTTTTCTGTGCTACTATTTGATTAAAATAGGTTGTGAAAATAATCACATTATATAAAGTCACGCATTCTTACTCTGAAGCTAACACGCCATCTACTTTGTGAATATTTTCTCAATTAATCCGATTAACCATTATTATCCGAGTACAACCTGCAATCCATTTGTTTTCTTTCACAACTTAGAGTTTGTGATTTTTTTCTCAAAACAACCATAAAAGCCTCGATTCCCCATTCGATGAAGGAGATGATCGCTTGAAGCAAATTGTCATTTTAGGCGGAGGATACGCAGGATTGCTGTGTGCGCTCACGGTACGAAAGTTTGTCTACGACAATGAAGCTGTCGTCACACTGATCAACCGCACGTCTACCCATCAACTTATTACGGAGCTTCATCGGCTCGCAGCGGGCAATCTGCCGGAGCAAGCGGTTGCTCTGTCGCTTACCAAGCTCCTGAAGGGCAAGCGGGTTCAGCTTGTGACCGAAGAAGTCACCGGCATCGACAACGAGCAACGCGAAGTTCGAACGAGCGGCGGAGACTACAGCTATGATTATCTCGTGATCGCGATGGGAAGCCAGACGGCATATTACGACATCCCGGGGCTTGAGAAGCACAGCCTGCCGCTGAAGTCGATTCATGAGGCTAACCGGATTAACGCACATGTTAGAGAATCCTTGATGCGCTTCAAGAAGTCCCGCCATCAGGCTGATGCAACCATCGTCGTAGGAGGGGGCGGTCTGAGCGGCATTGAGATGATCGGCGAGCTTGCCGACATGCTGCCCAAGTGGTGCGCGGACTATCAGTTACAGCGTGAGGAGGTTGAGTTGTATGGCATCGAAGCCTCCCCTTCCATTCTGCCGGGCTTCCCTGCCGAATTGGCGTCCAGAGCCAAGTCCAGCTTAGAGCGGCGCGGTG
This sequence comes from Paenibacillus sp. NPDC057967, assembly GCF_042887015.1. Classification (NCBI taxonomy): domain Bacteria; kingdom Bacillati; phylum Bacillota; class Bacilli; order Caryophanales; family Paenibacillaceae; genus Paenibacillus; species Paenibacillus sp. NPDC057967. The sequence continues at coordinate 15,453 of NZ_JBHVQB010000002.1, read as the reverse complement.
TCCAGTTCATCGTCGGCGTGCCTATTGCGGCTTATGACTATCCTGTCGTCCTGCTGAAGGATGGTCAGTCCATTCCGACTCATACCTTGATCTGGACCGGCGGCGTGCAGGGCAATCCCATTGTAGCGGCCTCCAATCTAGAGACGCTGCGCGGTCGCGCCATCGTCAATGCCTGCTTGCAATCCGAATCGCACAAGGATGTCTTCGTTGCGGGTGACAGCGCCATCTGCTACCAGGATAACGGGTTACCGCTGCCGCCATCCGCCCAGCTCGCCTGGCAGATGGGAGAGGCGGTCGGTTATAACCTGTACGCCATCATGAACGGCATGCCGCTTCAGCCCTTCAAGCCAGTCATCTACGGCAAGCTGGCCAGTCTGGGCCGGAAGGACGCTGTGGCCGCTCTAGGTAAAAACGACAGGCCGCTCAAAGGCCTTCCCGCTTCCCTGATGAAGGAAGCCAGCAAAGCCAAGTACTTGACCCATATCCGCGGTCTACAGGCTTATTTGCATTAAGCATCGTTCGTCATGCAGCAGCAGGATAATACCTTCCTACAGCTCCCCCTCTCTCTATTCCAAAAGAAACGCAACAAAGGACAGCAGAGCGAAGCCTTACGCTTCACTCTGCTGTCCTTTTCGTATGACTATATCCTTAACCTAGTTCACGTTTCACCACATTAGCGATCTGATCCACATAGGCTTCGACCTGATCCTTGTCCGGTCCTTCAGCCATGACACGAATCAGCGATTCTGTACCGGATGGACGCACAAGCACGCGGCCATTGTCGCCCAGCTCTGCTTCCACTTGCTTCACCGCTTCTTCAATCGCGGTGTTGCCGTTGTACAAGCTCTTGTCGGCTACACGCACGTTCACCAGCTGCTGCGGGAACTTGCGCATCAGGCCCTTAAGCTCGCCAAGCTTCTTGCCGGAGGCAGCAACCGTCTCTACCAGCTGCAGAGCCGTCAGAATGCCATCGCCTGTCGTAATGTAGTCCAGGAAGATAACATGTCCAGATTGCTCGCCGCCCAGGTTGTAGCCGCCGCGGCGCATCTCTTCCATGACATAACGGTCGCCGACAGCCGTCTTCGCTGTCTTCAGACCAATACTCTCTGTACCTTTGAAGAAGCCGATGTTCGCCATAACGGTCGTAACGATCGTATCCTGAGCCAGCTTGCCTTCCCGCTTCAAGCGGTCGCCAACGATACAGAGGATGTAGTCGCCGTCGACTTCCTCGCCCTTCCCGTCAATGGCGATGAGGCGATCGGCATCGCCGTCGAAGCTAAGTCCGAGATCAGCCCCGTGCTCCAATACCTTCTCGCGCAAATATTCCGGATGCGTCGAACCGACGCCTGCATTAATATTGCGGCCGTCCGGCTCTGCGCCTACCGTCGTCACGTCTGCGCCAAGCTCGCGGAAGATTGCCGGAGCAAGCTCATAAGCAGATCCGTTCGCACAGTCCAGCACGATTTTGAGACCAGAGAAGTCGCCCTTCACGGTCGTCTTCAGGAATTCCAGATAACGCTGCTTTGCATCCTCATCGATAGTCACCGTGCCGATGTCTCCGCCGACAGGTCGAGGAAGCTCGTCCTTCTCCGCGTCGAGCAATGCCTCAATCTCCAGCTCTGTCTCATCGGATAGCTTGAAGCCGTCGCCCGCGATAAATTTAATGCCGTTATCTTCTACAGGGTTATGCGAAGCGGAAATCATGACGCCGGCATCCGCACCCAGTTCCTTTGTCAAATAAGCAACAGCAGGCGTAGATACAACGCCCAGCCGCACGACACTAGCACCAATCGACAGCAGTCCGGCGATAAGCGCCGCTTCCAGCATTGGACCCGAGATGCGGGTATCCAGACCGATGACAACTTTCGGCTGATTCGCGTCTCTTGTCAGGACGTAGCCACCGCAGCGTCCGATCTTATAAGCCAGCTCAGGCGTAAGCTCTACGTTGGCAACGCCACGCACGCCGTCCGTTCCGAAATATTTCCCCATTTGAATGTTTCCCCTCTATCCCCAATATTGTTGCGAACCTTCTTACGAATAACGTATGAACCAGCTATATGGTTGCGCCCTCTTTTTCCCATAATATCAAAGTATTCGACGGAGATCGACGCTTTGCGTCCACCAGCGCGTACTGAATGTCTGTGTCCGCGCCTCCTGAACGAGCATTGGCATTGCCAGCCCCACTTCCGTTATTGCCCGGACTACCGCCTTCCTGGCCCTCTTCTGGCGGATTGGTCGGCGTACCGCCAACCTCGATATCCTCCGGTTCCTCGCCGCCATTCGACGCCGTCGTATCGATTATCTCGATCGTAGCGCTAAGCGATTGCCCGTCCGCCAGAACAGGCTGTACATATGGAGGAAGCTCAAGCTCCAGTGCGACCGTATGCGTCCCCGGTTCCAGACCGGCGACCTTCGCGACTATAGCGACATCATCCAAAGCAACATCCGCAAGCACGGCTTCCGCCCCGCTAATCTCCAGATCCAGCGTACCGCTCGCAGGCGTTATGATCTGGGTTGTCAGGCCCGGTTCCGTTCCTGTTATCGTAATCGGCACATTGGACAGCTTCCGGGTCGTGGCTACTTCGACGACGATATCCAGATCAATCTCTCCCGGATTGACCGCCTGAATATGATCGACTGGCGGCGCCTTCACCTTAATCGTTCCCGATTGCTTCACTTTCGTCAGATCCAGCACTGCACCGTCATAGATCGAGATCGCATCCAGCTCCTCTTGAGGCGCATAGACCGTTACGAAATCCACACTCGGCTTCACCGATACCAGACTCATCCCTTCTGTCAGCTCTCCTGAATACCGCAGCTGCAACGGAACCTGCTTGAATGGCAGCGTCACCTTTACCTCCACATGAAGGGTAGAAGGCTGTACGATAGCGTTCGGGATTTCTTGGCCTTCCTTGTCATAGACGACAAGCTTCGCTTTTTTGTTCACGACGGTTTTATCCGAGCCAGACACATCCAGCGATGCCGCCACAAGGCCTACCTTATCCATATCATCCCTTGGCAGCGTCACCTGGACGGCGCGACCGCCCTCCGACATGATCTCCGGTTCGCCCAGCACAAACCCTGCTGCGTGATCCCCTTCTATCATCACCTGAGCATCAAAGGTTTTGGTCACGATCTCCTCAATCTGCACCATGACCCGTCTAGGCGACAGCTCCACTTCCTTGATCCCCCGTGGCAGCTTGATCGTCAGCGGCAGCTCCTGAAGTCCCGGCTTCGTCACGCCGGACAAGTCAATATTGACGACATAATCCGCGTTCGTCGCTGCGCGCAGGTTCGATATCTTCCCCTCTACTACGAGTCTGGCTACAGTCGGTTCCATAGCCGTGAGCACGTACTTCTCCTCATCCAGACCAATGGGAACGATCGTAGCCGCTTCGATAATCTTCGTATCGATGCTGGAGGTTATCGACTGAGGCGATGTCTCCGGGTCTATATGTACAACTGCGAACAACAGTATCCCTAACAATACAGAGATGATTTTCAGCGCAGTAGGATGACTTAGCCATTTATCCATGTCATTCTCCCTTCCGCTTCCATAACGCGGCGAAGCCGCGCTTCTCCTTGTCCTTGCCGTTCGTATTCGTCGTCAATTCTTCGAACAGCTTGGAGATAAGCGATTCTTCGTTGATATCCCGGACGATCATACCGTTAATCGAAAGTGAGACTTGTCCCGTTTCCTCTGATACGGTAACGGACAGCGCATCGCTCACCTCGCTGACTCCGATGGCGGCGCGATGCCTCGTGCCAAGCTCTTTGCTGATAAAAGGATTCTCCGACAGCGGCAAATAACAGCCCGCCGCCATAATCTGATTGCCCCGAATGATGACGGCTCCGTCATGCAGCGGAGAATTCGGTGTAAAGATATTCATGAGGAGCTCCGACGTAATGCGTGATTCCATCGGGATGCCCGACTCGATCAGCTCCGTCACCCCCGTCTTCCGTTCGAAGACGATCAGCGCGCCGATCTTCCGCTTCGACATATGCTGCACAGCCCGGATAACCTCTTCCAATTGCTCGCTAAGCGCATTTCGCTCCAGCGAAGAGGTCCGGGAGAACAGATTACCCCGTCCAAGCTGCTCCAGCGCCCGCCTCAGCTCCGGCTGGAAGATGATAACGACGGTAATAATCCCCCATGTGAACATCTGGTTCATCAGCCACTTCAGCGTGTACAGATTGAACCACGTACTGATCGCCCATGTCGCAACAAGGACGAATATGCCCTTCAGAAGCTGCACCGCCCGCGTACCGCGAACGAGCAATATCAATTTATAAATAATATAGCTAACGATGCCGACATCGATAATATCCTTCAGCCAATCCTGCCATGTCGAATCTGTCAAGTAGCTCATACGCCAACCCCCAACTGCAGACCACATCAGTATGTCTATAATCGCGTTTCAACTTTATTGTTTTCTATATCGGGGATTGGAAATCCTTTATTTTAAAATTATTTTCAGAAATCTTTTCAAAAACGTTGTAGAAAAAAAGCTTCCCTTGTACAAAAGGGAAGCCGCTATGCTTGTCAATGAGGAATTACACCGCCGAAAGCGGACGTAACCTTATACCAAAACCAGTCTAACGCCTGGTCAATTGTGCGGCTTTGTCCCGCGATATGTCCGGTCGAAGCGAGTACCATGGAGCCGTCGATCACGGTCACATTGCCGTCAACAGAGCCCTGCACTTCCACCCTGCCATTCTCAACAGTCAGATTGCCCGTCACCTTCACACCCTCCGGTACAATCACCGTATTGCCGTTAATGACGACATGCTGCAAGTCTTCGCCAGATACGACCATCTTGGCGTCCTGATCCCAGGAGGAGAAGAAGCTGCCCAGCATGACCAGCAAAAATACAGCCGCAGCGGTCAGTCCCGGATAACGGTACAGGATGCGCATGAAGCGATTGCGCTCGTTGCTCTTCGGCTTCGGCAACTGCGCCATAATGCGATTCTTCAGATCAGCTGATGCGGAACTGTCGAGCTGCGAAGCCGGCTTGACCGATTCCCAGGCAGCGAATGCCGCTGCATCGGCCTTCTCCAGCTGTTCGAGCCGCTCGCTGCAAGCGGAACACGACTTCAAATGCGTTTTTAATTCAGTTATTTCATCACGTGGCAGCTCGCCGTCCAAATAGTCGTGGATTTTGACGATGGCGACTTTGCATTCCATAGCAGCCATTCCTTTCTTCAATTGCTCGATTATGCGAATGTCATCCCGCTTCGGTCGGGAAGTTTAATTACCTGCTTACGCCCTAATGATACTGCTCCCCCCAGTTTCCCTGAGGCTAAGCATGATCTCGTTATAGGATACGTATCAGAGAGAGGGATGTTTCAAAAAAATAAAAATGCTTCAGCTTATAATCGATGCTCCAGCTTTTTGCGAAGAAATTCTCGGCCTCTATGAACGCGGGTTTTGATCGTTGTAACCGGCATATCGAGAATATCGCCCACTTCCTGCAGCGATAGATCCTGTATATATCTCAGCATCATAACGGATTTGTACTTCGGCGGCAGCGATTCCATCGCCTGATGGATAATCCGCTGCGTATCGGACAGGATCAGCTCCGACTCCGGCGTCCGGTTATCGCTTGGAATCATGGAATAACCATCGAGGCCGTCATACTCCTGCGATTCAGCATCCAGCGAGTAAGTAGGCTTCCGCTTGCGAAGACGGTCAATGCATAAATTCGTAGCGATCCGATAAATCCAGGTTGAAAACTTCAGCGTCTCATCAAACCTCTCCAGGTTTTTATAAACGCGCAAAAAGGTATCCTGAACGACATCCTCGGCTTCTTGCCTGTTGTTCAGCATACGGTAAGCCATATGATAGAGCTTGTCCTGATATAGGTCCACAAGCTCAGCGAACGCTTGCTGGTCGCCCTTCAGCGCGAGCCTCGCAAGCCTATTCTCCAACACGTTCACCTTGTCATTTCCTCCAAACGTTACGATCGTCCATTCCGACCGCCATAAGAGCGGACGCCTGAAACGATACCTCTACCACCCATGTATCATCTATTTCAATCGGTAACCACTTACAAGGGACATGCAATAAGAATCCTTCTAGAAAAATGGTAATCGACATGAACCCAAAATGCAAGACCAATACGTAAGCGAATAGTCCGATTAGACCGGATTATCGAGTTTGACAAGGGAACACGGTCACCCTCTTCTTTTCAGGGTGGTAATATCTAACTATACAGGAAGTCGATCATAAGAAAAAGAGGGCACTAATCAGCTCGCCGCTGCAGCGCCCTCTCTCATTGCCTTACAAGGTATTCGTCTTCAGCTTCTCCAGCACATCCAGAATCGTCGTTGTTGGAATCGCAAAGCCGATGCCTTGCGCCTCAGCGTTCACCGCTGTGTTCATGCCGATTACCTCGCCCTTCGCATTCAGCAGCGGGCCGCCAGAGTTGCCGGGGTTAATCGATGCGTCCGTCTGAAGCAGATGCTCATACGTATGCTCTCCCTGCTCGTCCTGTATCGTGATCGGACGTTCCTTTGCGCTTAGCACGCCCATTGTCAGCGTATGGTCGAATCCGTATGGATTGCCGATTGCCAGCACCCAGTCGCCGATTCGCGTCTCATTGGAGTCTCCCAGCTTCAGGGCCGGGAATGTCTCGCCAGTGGGATGCTTCACCTTCAGCACCGCCAAGTCCAGGTCATAGCTGGTCCCCAGCACTTCCGCCGTGAGCGGTTCGTCATATCCCTGTACCTGCACCTTCACTTCAGATGCGCCGGAGACAACATGCTCATTGGTTAAGATCAGCCCTTCCTTATCGAAGAAAAAGCCGGTACCGGAGCCGCTCAGCACCAGAGACCCTTGCTCATTCTGTGGAGCTGCTGAATTGCCATTTCGATCAGGAGAGCCTTGTCCGCGAAAAAACTGCTCCAGCCACGGGTCCATCGCCATGCCGCCTTGCTGCTGTCCCTTGCCGTAGTTCTCGATCTTCACCACGGCCGGACTAGCCTGCTCATAGATGGCTGCCATATCGTCTTTCGTATTCATAGACGCGGTAGTGAGCCCCGCATCTTGTCCATTTCCTCCACTCACCTGCATACCGGCTGTGCCGCTCCCGCCCAGCAAGCCGCCCGTAAACAAGTTGTTCTTATCCGCTGTGTACGTAAAGCCGCCAATAACCAGTGCGCCTGTCAGAAACGCCGCAAATAGCGGAAGCGCCGCATTCTTCTTCTTTTTTCGGCTAGGCCGGCCTTGATTCACTTCCCTATAGTAAGCTTCGAATTGAGGGGCAGCCAATTGTCTTCCCGTATCCGTATCCGCATCATAACCGCTTGCCTGCTTGTTGTAATTGTTCTCTTCGTTCATATTCGTCATCCTCTCTCATGAACTGTTGAGCTTCATAGGACTATCATGAGGGATGCACCTTAAACCAATCTTAAGAGGGACTAAAAGCTACATAAATATATCCGTGCACCAAAAAAACCTCCCCCCCGGTACCGAACCGGAGAGGAGGTTGGAACTAGCTATATAGACATTAGCCCGTATTGCGAAGGCCGGCTGCAATGCCGTTGATGGTGAGCAGCACTTCACGCAGCAGCTCTTGATCGTCTTCATCGTTCGCGCGCAGGTCGCGAAGCTCCGTCAGCAGCTGCACTTGCATGTAGCTGAGCGGATCGACATACGGATTGCGGAGACGGATCGACTCTTGGATAACCGGTACGTTGTCCAAAATCTCGTCTTGGCCCGTAATGCTCAGAATCAGGTTGGAGGTCAGCTCGTATTCCGCTTCGATCTGCGTGAAGATGCGATCGCGGATGCTTTGCTCCTTGATCATATTCGCATATTCCTTCGCGATAACCAGATCAGCCTTCGCCAGCGCCATCTGCAAGTTGTCGATGAGCGAGCGGAAGAACGGGAATTGCTCGTACATGGTCTTCAGCGTAGTCAGCTTCTCTGCGTCGTCGCCGACGTATTGCTGCAGCGCCGTACCAGCTGCATACCATGCCGGCAACAAGTAGCGGCTTTGCGTCCAGGCGAATACCCATGGAATCGCGCGCAGATCCTCAAAGCGGTCACTATTCTTGCGCTTCGAAGGACGGGAGCCAATGTTCAGCTCGCCAACCTCAGGCAGCGGTGTAGACTCCTTGAAGAAGGTCAGGAAGTCCGGGTCACGGAAGATCAGATCCTGATACTTATTCAGCGCTGTCTCCGAGATCGAACGGGAAATCGCATCCCACTCCGCTTCTGCTGCTGGCTCCTGTTGCGGATACTTCGCGAGTCTCGCGGAAGTAATCAGCGCCCAAGTCGCCTGCTCCAGGCTTCGATACGCGATGCCCTGCATCGAGTAACGGGAGGACAATACTTCACCCTGCTCCGTAATTTTAATGCCGCCGCCTACTGTATGAGGCGGTTGTGCCAGAATACTGCGGTTCAGCGGCATGCCGCCGCGACCCAGCGCTCCGCCGCGTCCATGGAAGAACTTCAGCTTCACGTCGTATTCTTTGCCCGCAGCCGTAATTTCCTTGAGAGCTACTCGCAGCTCCCAGTTCGCTGTAACCACGCCGCCGTCCTTGTTGCTGTCGGAGTAGCCGAGCATGATCTCATGCATGTTGCCTCTTGCTTCGACTGCTTTACGGTAGACCGGAATCTCGAACAGCTCCTTCATGATGCCAGGAGCGGCATGCAGATCGTCGATCGTCTCGAAGAGCGGTACGGATTGCAGCGTGCAGCGGATCGTACCGTCGGCTTCCTTACGGAACAAGCCAACTTCCTTCGCGAATACCATAACCTCCAGCATATCGCTGGCGGCTTGCGTCATACTGATCAGATAGCTTGTAATACAGTTCTCACCGAACTCCTGTTGCGCCCGGAAGATCGTCTGATACACATCCAGACACTCGCGAGTGGATTCGGAATAATCCAGATAGCCTGATGTCAGCGGACGCGGATCATTCAGCAGCTGGTGAAGCAGCTTCGTCTTCTCCTCTTCCGAGAGGGAAGCGTAATCCTCCACGATATGCATCTTCGCCAGAATCTCAGCCATGGCGTTCTCATGCTCTTGACTATGCTGGCGAACATCTAGCGCCATCAGATGGAAGCCGAACAGCTCCACCTGGCGGACAAGCTTCGCCAGATCCGTATCGGCCACATAATCGGCATAGTGATGACGCAAGCTGCGGTCAATCACGAGCAGATCTTCACGAAGCTCCCTCTGATGATTGTAGCGGTTTGCTGTGCCCTTGAGCGACTCATCGCGCGTATTGGCCAGCTTCTCGAGCATGTAGGCCAGCTTGATGCGGTACGGCTCTGTAGCAATGCGCCAAGGGTCTACGCACTTCAGCTCGACACGCTCGCGGTCGGACTGAATCGATTGCTGCAATTCGTCCGTAATCGTCACCAGGTTCGTGCTGAAGCTCAGCAGATCCGTCAGATCATTCAGCTTTTCTTCATACTTGTTGAGCGCCAGCTGACGGTGCAGCTGAAGCGTCTCCCATGTCACCTTGGCGGTAACGGACGGATTCCCGTCGCGGTCTCCGCCGATCCAGGAGCCGAACCGCAAGAAGTCAGGCACATGCCAGCGGTTCTCCGGATAGTACTTGCTAAGGCAGCGCTCCAGCTCTTCGTACACGCTTGGAAGCACCTCGAATAGCGTCTCGTCAAAGTAGTACAAGCCGTTGCGCACTTCATCGATAACGGTAGGCTTGCGGTCGCGCAGTTCATCCGTCTGCCACAAGGTCAGAACCTCATTAAGCAGCTTCTCCTTCAGCTTCTCGCGCTCGCGGAAGGTCAGCGTTGGATTGTCCAATTGCATGACGTCCTCCGCAATGCGCTTGTGAATATCAAGCACCACACGGCGTGTTGCTTCCGTCGGATGCGCCGTCATGACCAGCTCCAGAGAGATGCCGCTCAGAATGTCGCTTACATCCTCTACGCCAATCTGGCGCTCCTTCAGATCCTGAATCGCGCTCTCGATGGAACCGCGCTGCACGCTCTCGCCCGCAGATACTTCATAGTCACGCTTTCTTCTGATACGGTGGTTCTGTTCGGCAATGTTAACTAGCTGGAAGTAAATCGCGAAAGCGCGAATGACCTGATGCCGAATCTCCGGACTTAGGGAAGATACCGTGGACTTGAATTGCTCGAACAGTTCAGGTATAAATTCCGCGCGAAGCGCTTTACTTTGTTCCCGAATTTGCTCAACAATCTCAAGCAGTTCGCGTCCGCCTTGGTGAACGAGAACCTCTCCAAGAATGTTGCCCAGGAAACGTACATCTCGTCTGAGCAAATTATTCGTTTGTGTTCGACTAGTCGCTGTTGATGATACAGATTGTTCCGACATACCGTTCCTCCTACAAATCTGTGCAGCAAACCCACTTTGAAAGCATCCGCTCAATCCATACGCACATGCCTATTTCAACTTCGAAGGTTACTCTCACTTTAATGGCGTAATCACTTCTACTATCATACTACAAAACGACACGCCGTTGAAGTCCCGCAGCGTAATCTGTCGCCTTATTCTGACGACTTTCATGATTTACCACAGAAAAGCGCAATAGTATAAAAAAATCCCCCTGCATCGCAGAGGGAGTCGGTTGTGATTACTGGAGCGGGTGATGGGAATCGAACCCACGCTATTAGCTTGGAAGGCTAAAGTTCTACCATTGAACTACACCCGCAAAAAGAATGATGGTCGGGACGACACGATTTGAACATGCGACCCCCTGGTCCCAAACCAGGTGCTCTACCAAGCTGAGCTACGTCCCGAAATGTTAATTCATTCTAAGTAAAGATGGCGCGGCCTAAGAGATTCGAACTCCTGACCTTTTGATTCGTAGTCAAACGCTCTATCCAGCTGAGCTAAGGCCGCAAAAAATATGGAGCGGAAGACGGGAATCGAACCCGCGACCCTCGCCTTGGCAAGGCGATGCTCTACCGCTGAGCCACTTCCGCACATTAGTTGTATCGTCGCTTTCATCAATTACCGTCGCGGCGACAAGTAATAATATATCATCTTCCGAAATGAATTGCAACTCCTTTTTCAAAAAAAATATGCTGGTACAAGAAAAGCCGCATTCCTCAAAGGAATACGGCTTTATCATCCAATTATTGCATGTAAAAACAATCCATTCGGGTTCGCCTAAGCGCCTGCTGCCGTGAGCTCTTCCCGCTCTTCACGGATCTCCTGCTTGATGACACGATCTGCCACTGGCGGTGCGGCCAGAGCGAACGGAAGACATAGCGGAAGTCCTGTGCGCGGGTCCGGCACGATATCGGCCTCAATATTGAATACCTCGCGCATAATTTCGGGTGTAATAACCTCGACAGGAGATCCCTCGCCTTTGACCTCCCCGGACTTAATCGCAATCATATGATGGGCATAACGAGCCGCATGATTCAAATCATGGACAACCATAACAATGGTCCGGTTATTCATCTCATTAAGCTTCTGAAGCAGATGGAGTACCTCCAGCTGATGCGCCATATCCAAGAATGTCGTAGGCTCATCCAGGAACAGAATATCGGTCTCCTGCGCCAAAGCCATCGCAATCCAAGCACGCTGGCGCTGACCGCCGGACAATTGGTCAACCGGACGATCTGCAAAGTCAGCCATGCCGGTAGCTTCAACCGCCCACTTCACGATTGCGCGGTCTTCCTTGCTTAGCGAACCAAACCCCTTCTGGTACGGGAAACGCCCGTAAGCAACCAGCTCAGACACCGTGAGACCGTCTGGAGCTGTAGGATTCTGAGGCAAAATAGCAAGCTGCTTCGCTACTTCCTTGGTCGATTGCTTATGGATAGATTTGCCGTCCAATAGCACGCTGCCCTTGGAAGGATTCATAATACGTGCCATTGTCTTAAGTATAGTTGATTTCCCCGAGCCATTTGCGCCAACAAGCGCTGTAATCTTCCCTTGGGGAATAGAAATATTTAAATTTTGAACGATCTTGCGTTCCTCATAAGAAATATCAAGTCCTGAAGTCGTTAACCGAATCATGCCATGCACGCTCCTTCCGCCATCACTGAGCTCTCATGCATCTTTCAGTGATAACGATTATCATTACTATTGATGATAATCGTTCTCAGACAAAATGTCAATGACATTCTTCATCCATCCTTCACGCTGGAGGAAAATATAGTGAATCCGTTAGGAATGGAAGGTTGATAGATTTGATCTGAGGTCATCGGATTTAGTACACTGTGAGCAAGGGAGTGGATGAACCATGATGAACAAAAGATATACGCTCGAGGAAGCCAACGCACTGCTTCCTACCATCAAGCAAGAGCTACGTCAGCTTCAACGCATGGCAGAAGAGCTGGAGGATCACTACATCGCTTATCGCAAAGTCAAAGCAATAGATCAGAATGGCCAGATCGATGATTTATTTGAAATGGAAAGCAGACTGGATTTCATGCAAGTAGAGTTGAACTTATATATGGAGAACTTCTCCCGCAAGGGTGTGCTTCTCAAAATGATCCATCCCGGACTGGTCGACTTCCCGGCTATTCTGGACGGCGAGGAAATTCTGCTCTGTTGGCAGGAGGGCGAGCCGCATATTACGCATTACCACGGCTGGACGGAGGGGTTTATGGGAAGAAAACCTCATCCTGAGGCTTAAAAGCAACCCTATAACAAACAAAAGACCCTTCTGCTCGAAGGGTCTTCTCATGTATGGTGCGCGTAGAGGGACTTGAACCCCCACGGTCGCCCGCTAGATCCTAAGTCTAGTGCGTCTGCCAATTCCGCCATACGCGCGTGGGTAACTCTAGAATTAGATCATACACCATTTCCGAACAAATTGCAACCTGTTTGGATCAAAAAAGCCCGGCCTTCCTATCGAAAGCCGGGCTAGTCCATTATCAGTTTGAATAGGCTTGGTTATCGCGCTTAATCGCTTTTAGACGCTTCTTCCTCTGCTTCCGATCTTGCATTCAAAACAAGGGAAGCATGCAGAATCTGATGGTTGTCCATCTCGATAATACTCCATTGGTGCTTGCCGTGATAGATCGGCACCGGTTCCTCATCGAAGGATATCAACTGGACTTGTAGCCAGCCGCCAATGGTGTCAACATTATAATCATTGTCGAACTTGATTCCGAATTGTTCCTCAATGTCACTTAGCAGCACCCTGCCGCTGAACACATACTCATTGTCGGAAACTTTCATAATATCGGGCTTCTCATCCGCATCGAACTCATCACGGATCTCGCCAACGATCTCCTCCAATATATCCTCCATCGTGATAATACCGGCTGTACCGCCGTATTCATCGATGATGAGGGAGATATGAACGCCTTGCTTCTGCATCTTCAGAAGAACATCCTGCAGCGGCGCGGTCTCATGGATCGCTTCCATATCGTGAATCAAGTCTTTCAGAGGCGTTGGACGATTCAACACCAGATTCGTAACCAATTCCTTCGCATTCAGAAATCCGATAATTTTATCCTTATCGCCATCCTGGGTGACAGGGTAGCGCGTATATCGATTCTCGTCAATAATGCTCAATATCTCATCATTACTCATCTTCTCGTCAATGGCAACGACCTGAAGTCGCGGTACCATTACATCTTTCGCCACGCGTTGGTCGAAAGCGAAGATGTTTTGCATATACGAAAGCTCTGTCTGATTAATCTCGCCGCTTTGGAAACTTTGCGTCATAATGATCTTCAGCTCTTCCTCGGAGTGGGCCTGTTCGTGACCGGCAGGCTGTACGCCGAAGATGCGGAGAAACACACGCGCAGATCCATTAAGCAACCAAATCAATGGAAACAGGATCTTACCGAACAAGACGAGCGGTCTGGCAAGTAATAGTGTCATCCGTTCTGCATACTGGATTGCCAATGTCTTAGGCGCAAGTTCGCCAAAAACAACGTGCAGGAATGTCATTAACGACAAGGCTAATGCATAAGAGATCGGTGTTGCCCAAGCGTCCGAAACGCCCCAATCATGGAATAGCGGGTGTAGCAGCTTCTCAATCGTCGGTTCACCTAGCGCACCAAGTCCCAGTGCTGTGACGGTAATACCGAGCTGACAGGCAGACAAGTAGTAATCCAGGTTCGATACCAGCTTCTTCGCTGCGAGCGCTGTCTTGTTGCCTTCCGCAATCAACTGATCAATACGTGACATTCTGACCTTAACGACGGCAAATTCCGATCCGACAAAAAATGCAGTAAACACAATTAATAATAATACCAGTAACAAATTGATGACTATGGCTACGTCCAACTAGTTCCCTCAGCTGAGGGATTCACCTCCGTGTAATTTAAAATACTTTCCCTATAGCTATACGTTGATCTGAACTTCACGTTTCAATAATTTTCAGACTTCTCCACTGCTTTATTATGCTAATATTCAGAGCGGTTAATTCTCGCTGTCTTGCCACCTCTTATAGATCGCCCTGTTCATGTAATTCCTGGGAACTACATCATTCCGAAACGACGCTCACCTCCACGTCTATACAGCTTTATACCCTGTCTACTTCCCGTTCAAACGTATCAAACAGCAAAAAACCCTTCTGTTCGAAGGGTTTTCTCATGGATGGTGCGCGTAGAGGGACTTGAACCCCCACGGTCGCCCGCTAGATCCTAAGTCTAGTGCGTCTGCCAATTCCGCCATACGCGCGTGGGTCTTTCCGGGTAAATAAACTGGTGAGCCATGTAGGACTCGAACCTACGACACCCTGATTAAAAGTCAGGTGCTCTACCAACTGAGCTAATGGCTCTTAATAAAATGGCTGGGGATTCAGGGATCGAACCTGAGAATGACGGAGTCAAAGTCCGTTGCCTTACCGCTTGGCTAATCCCCAGCGTTACGGTATGGTGGAGGATGACGGGATCGAACCGCCGACCCTCTGCTTGTAAGGCAGATGCTCTCCCAGCTGAGCTAATCCTCCATGATGGTGACCCGTAGGGGATTCGAACCCCTGTTACCTCCGTGAAAGGGAGGTGTCTTAACCCCTTGACCAACGGGCCTAAATAATAATTACCGTTAAGTATTGCTTGTCCGCTGCATGATATCAGATATCCTCAAAGAAGATCTGGAGCTCTCAACCGGGATCGAACCGGTGACCTCATCCTTACCATGGATGCACTCTACCTACTGAGCTATGAGAGCAAGTATGGCTCCCCGAACAGGACTCGAACCTGTGACAACTCGATTAACAGTCGAGTGCTCTACCAACTGAGCTATCAGGGAACATTGCACATTCGCATAAAAATGTGTCCAAGAGCTTCAATTGCTTTAAGACAAGACAATTCAAAGTGTTTTTGCACCTTGAAAACTGGATACGAAAGTAATTGCTGATTGTACTTTAGCATGCTCCTCGATCTCCAGACTCGCACCCTAAGCCTATGCTTACGATGTCCGCCTTTCCTTCGGAAAGCGTTTAGGATAAGCCCTCGACCGATTAGTATTCGTCAGCTCCACACATTGCTGTGCTTCCACCCCGAACCTATCAACCTCGTCGTCTTCAAGGGGTCTT